>DATMJM010000590.1:0-4165 GCA_035553935.1 Solirubrobacteraceae bacterium | reverse complement strand
GGACCTCATCGGCACGGCAGGGCGCATGCTGAAGCCTAACCCGGCACGCGGCGTGCGGTTGCGGCTGCTCCGGCGGCTCGCGGGGCGCTACGCGGCGCGGACCCGGCGGGCGGCGCTGGCGGCGACGCCGTCGAGCACGACGCGCGCAAGACGCTCGTCGCCGCTGATGCTCAGCGCCGCGCGGTCGGCGGCGGGGCCGAGGGCGTCGATCCAATCGGCCACACTGCCGCGGACGTGCGCCGAAGCATCGGGCGGGTCCTGCTCGGAGATGGTCGCCCTGCCGCCGGCGACGGCGATGGCGTAGTGGCGCTCCTGCCCGTCGGGCCGCACGACGACGAGCCGCGCCGTGCCCGACATCGATGGCGGCGCGTCGACCAGGCCGGGCGCGATGCGCAGGATCGCGCCGATGTCGATCGCCTCGCCCTCGCGCGGCGCGGTCCACGCCCACTCATAGCCCCAGCGTGCGAGCGCTCCGAGCACCGCAAGCAGCTCGCGCGAGCGCTGCGTGAGCTCGTAGTCGACGCGCGGCGGGACCTCGCGGTAGCGCTGGCGCGTGAGCAGGCCGTCGGCCACCATGCGGTTCAGGCGCGAGCGCAGCTGCTCGGTCGAGATGCCCGGCAGGACCCGCTGCAACTCGACGAACCGGCGCGGGCCGGCCGCCAGGTCGCGCACGATGAGCAAGGTCCACTTGTCTCCGACGAGGTCGAGGGCGCGGGCATCGGGTGCCCACTGGTGGTAGGGATGCCGCTTCGGCGGTGGTGTCGCTGGCATGGCGTCTCGCGGGTGCCGGCGGCAGCATGTGGCGCTTCCCCGACCCGCTTGCACCTTAGGCCGACTGACAACGCACCGAAAGCAGGTGCTCCTGTAGATGGACCCTTTCACGGGCAAATCCCGTGCGAAGGTTCACAACTTCGCGAAGGTTTCGCGCGTCGCGTGCGTTGTGTACTGCAATGGGCACGGTCACATCGCTCGAAGGACACCGTCAGGCGCGGCTCGCGGCGATGGCGACCGGGCGCCACGCGGCGCCGCGCGCAACGCTGTACTTCGACCTGGGCACTCCCCACACGTACCTCGCGGCCGAGCGCGCAGAGCGCCTCTTCGCGCGCCTGGCATGGCTGCCGGCGGCGGCGGACGTGCTGCAGGCGCGCACGCTCGGCGAGGAGGACCGCCGCGCGGTCCGCGAGCGTGCTGCACTGCTCGGCCTGCCGTTCGTCTGGCCGGAGGATTCGCCGCATCGCGCGCACGGCGCGATGCGGGTGGCGTCGCTCGCGGCGCAGCGCGGACGCGGGGCGGCGTTCGCGCTCGCCGCGTCGCGGCTGGCGTTCTGCGGCGGCTTCGACATCGAGGATCCCGAGATCCTCGCCGAGGCCGCCGCCGCGGCCGGGATCGGGCTGCGCGACGCGCTGGCGGCGGCCGGCGACGTCGCACGTGACGGTCCGATCGAGGAGACCGGGCGCCAGCTGCTCGCCGCCGGCGCCACGCGGCTGCCGGTGCTGCGCGTCGGGCGGACGCTCTTCTGCGGCGAGGACCGGCTGGTCGAGGCCGCCGCCGCGCGCGCGGCTGTCTGATCGGCGGAGCGGCCGTTCGTCGCGGCCGGACGTCGCATGAACGCGGGTGTTCACTGATAGGGTCGCCGCGCGATGGGCACCGGATCGTCCAGCGGGACGCGCGCGCACGTCGGCGGCCAGCTCGTCGCGCGGCGCCTGCGGGCACATGGGGTGACGAAGCTCTTCACGCTTTCGGGCGGGCACCTGTTCTCGATCTACGACGGCTGCCGCTCGGAGGGCATCGACATCGTCGACGTGCGCCACGAGCAGACCGCGGCGTTCGCGGCCGAGGGCTGGTCGAAGGTCACCCGCCGGCCGGGCATCGCCGCGCTGACCGCCGGGCCCGGAGTGACGAACGCCATGAGCGCGATCGCCTCGGCGCAGCTCAACCACTCGCCGATGCTCGTCCTCGGCGGCCGCGCGCCGGCGACGCGCTGGGGCCAGGGGTCGCTGCAGGAGATCGACCACGTGCCGTTCGTCGCACCGCTGACGAAGTTCGCGGCGACGGCGTCGAGCACCGCGGAGATCCCGTCGTTGATCGACGCGGCCCTGCGGGCGGCGATGACGCCGCACGGCGGGCCGGCGTTCGTCGACTTCCCGCTCGACGTCGTGTTCTCCGAGGCCGCCGAGGAGGGTGAGCCCGCGGCGCTGCCCGATGCGGCGGCCGGCGCCGCTGCCGGCGGCGCGGCGCTCGAGCGTGCGATCGGGCTGCTGCGCGCCGCGCGGCGGCCGGCGATCATGGCCGGCAGCGACCTGTACTGGGGACACGGCGAGGACGCGCTGCGGCGGCTCGCCGAGGAGCTGCGAGTTCCCGTGTGCCTCAACGGCCTCGCCCGCGGCTGCCTGCCCGCCGATCACGACCTCTTCTTCTCGCGTGCGCGATCCGCCGCGCTGACTCGCGCCGACGTGGCGCTCGTCGTCGGTGTGCCGATCGACTTCCGGCTGGCGTTCGGCGCGGCGTTCGGCGAGCAGACGGCGATCGTCGTCGTCGACCGCGCGCCACCCGAGCAGGATCGGTCACGACCCGTCGCGGCCGAGCTGTATGGCGCGATCGGCGCGACCCTCGACGCGCTGCGCGCTGCGGGCGCGCCACGCGCGGACGCGGCATGGATCCCATCGCTGCGCCGCGTCGAGGACGAGGCGCGCGCCGGGGAGCGCGACGAGCTGCTCGACGAGCGCGCGCCGCTCCATCCGGTGCGCGTGTTCGGCGAGCTGCGGGCGCTGCTCGACCGCGACGCGATCGTCATCGGCGATGGGGGCGACTTCGTCTCCTACGCGGGCCGGATGATCGACTCCCACCATCCCGGCTGCTGGTTGGATCCGGGGCCGTTCGGGTGCCTGGGGTCCGGCCCGGGCTACGCGCTGGCCGCGAAGCTCGCGCATCCGGGTCGTCAGGTCGTGCTGCTGCTCGGCGACGGCGCGTTCGGCTTCGCCGGGATGGAGTTCGACACGCTCGCGCGCCACGACGTGGCGGTCGTGGCGGTGGTGGGCAACAACGGGATCTGGGGGCTGGAGAAGCACCCGATGGAGCTCCTCTACGGATACTCGGTGGCGGCGGAGCTCGCGCCCGAGACGCGCTACGACGCCGTCGTCGAGGCGCTCGGGGGGCGCGGCGAGCTCGTGCGCGAGCCGGCGCAGCTGCGGCCGGCGCTCGAGCGTGCGTTCGCCGCGAGCGGGCCGGCGCTCGTCAACGTCCTGACGGACCCGTCCGTCGCGTATCCCCGGCGCTCGAACCTCGCCTGAGGCGCGGCGCGCCGCCTGGGTCAGAACGACGGAAGCCGCCCCCAGGGGAAAGGGCGGCTTCCGCAAAACGGCCCCGACAGGACGGGCAGGGGTACGTACCTAGCAAGGGCCTTTATGTGATGGTCCGGGCGGCGGGAGGCGCCGATCAGGAACACGGCTTGCCCGGACCTATGTCCGGCTCGGGTTCCCATGAAACGGGCTGGGTTCCTGCGCCGGCACGGGCAGTATCGGTGATCGAACGCCTCAATCTCTATAGGACATGTGTCCGGCTTCTATGCGCCGTCGAGTATTAGACGGGCGGGCCGGACGAACGGGCGGCGAGGTCGAGCGCCGCGCCGCGCAAGATGTCGTGCTCTGAGACCTCGAGCTCGCCGAGGCCGAAGGCATCGAAGACCTCGAGCAGCATCGCGACGCCGGCGACGATCGTCGGCGCGCGAGCGGGATGCAGGCCGTCGACTTGGCGCAGCTCGTCGAGGGTGAGGCGCGAGAGGCGGTCGAGGATCCGCTCGGTGGTGGCGCGCGTGAGGACGTGCCCGTGGACCTTCGCCGGGTCGTAGGGCACGAGCTCGAGCTCGATCGCCGCGCACGAGGTGGCGGTGCCGGCGACGGCGATCGCCTCCGTGACCTCGTCGCGAGCCTCGGCGGGCACGTCGTCGGCGATGATCTGCGCGAACTCGCGCCGCAGCGCGGCGATCGCGTCCGCCGCCGGCGGGTCGCTCTCGAGGTGGCGCTCGGTCTGGCGCACGACGCCCGCCTGCGTGGAGACGTGGAAGCCGACCGCGCCGTCGCGGCCGATGACGAACTCCGTCGAGCCGCCGCCGATGTCGACGACGGCGAGCAGCTCTCCGTCGCGCGGGCGTTCGGAGGTGGCGCCA
>DATMJM010000589.1:0-4145 GCA_035553935.1 Solirubrobacteraceae bacterium | reverse complement strand
CTTCCTGCCTAACCGATCTATCTGGCCGGTCGAGGAAGAGGGGGTCCAGCGCGAAGCGGTGGACCCCCTCTTCCGACATCTTCAGACGGCGTCGGGGATTTCGGGCCGGAGGCGGGGCGGCGGCCCGTTGACGTCTGAGATCAACGCGTGGAGATCAACACGTGGAGATCAACACGTCGAGATCACACGTGGAGATCAACGCCGAGACGCGTGCGTGCTGCGGAAAGGGGGTCGTCGACTCAGCTCCCGGAGCGAGACCCAAAGCCTGCTGGCCACCGGCCGACAGCAGCGTGAGCGGGCACCGCAACCGCCTGGCTCCAGCACTGGCACTTCGGCCGCTGCACCCGTCAATCCGGTGCTCGTCGCTTCAGCGCTTCAGGAAAAGAATCGCTCTTCGTCCGCGCCAGAGAGCGCTCCTCGCAGGCCTGCAGGTTGCGCCGCGCCACCGGGCTACGCAGAGCGCTGGTCTGCGCGAGGAGCGAAAGCGATGCCGTATGACCCCGCCTAGCGGGATTTCAATCCGGACGGGTCAAACGGGACAGCACGGTGGGACGCCACGGGTGTCAAGGCCGACGCTGGCGCGGTTCCGCTTGCGGACCGGCTTGCGGCAGCTCAGCCGCGGCAGCAAAACATATTGCTGCCCGGTAATATGAGCGGCATGAGCACCTACTCCGCCCTGGCCGAGCCTCACCGCAGACAGATTCTCGATCTACTGCGTGATGGCGAGCGGCCCGCCGGAGAGCTGGTGAAGCGCCTTGAGCTCAGCCAGCCCGCCGTGTCCAAGCACCTCAAGGTGTTGCGCGAGGCCGGACTCGTCGTGGTGCGCGCCGATGGCAAGCGGCGTCTGTACGCGCTGCGCCCAGAACCCCTCGCCGAGGTCGACCAGTGGCTGCAGCCCTATCGCGCGTTCTGGTCTGAGCGCCTCGACGCCCTCGAACGACACTTGGAGGACAAGGAGTGGCTCGTCCCTGCGGGTCCGTACCACCGCGGAGAGGCGCGCTCGCTTCGCAGAGGAGGGCTCCGGCGCTAGGGTGGATGCGATCCGCGCCTGACCTCCGGCTACGATCCCCGGGCGCGACAGCTCACCCAGCAGGAGGTTGATGCCATGGTCAAGCCGATACCCGACGGCTACCCGCGAGTCACGCCCTATCTGATGATCGACGGCGCGAGCGCCGCGATCGACTTCTACACGTCGGTGCTCGGCGCCACCGAGCGGATGCGCATGGCCGCGCCTGGCGACAAGGTGGGCCACGCCGAGCTTGAGATCGGCGAATCGGTGATCATGCTCGCCGACGAGGCGCCGGAGATGGACGCGCTCTCCCCCGGGACGGTGGGCGGCACGCCGGTTTCCCTCCACGTCTACGTCGAGGACGCAGACGCCGTCTTTGCGAAGGCGATCGAGGCCGGCGCGAAGGAGCTACAGCCGGTCGGGGACAAGTTCTACGGCGACCGCAGCGGATCGTTCGAGGACCCGTTCGGCCACCGCTGGCACGTCGCCAGCCACGTCGAAGACGTCCCACCGGACGAGATGGAGAAGCGGATGGCGGAGGCGACGGCCTCGGCTTCGGGCTGATGTCTCGACGGCCAAATCACCACGCTCGCCGAGCGTAAGCGGAAGTCAGCGTCGCTCGTTCTCTACGCGCTCGCGGTGAGCAGTTGGTCTCCTTCGTCGTTTCGACCACGACGGGGGGCCAGGCCGGCCCGACAGGATCGGGAGGCCTCGCCGAGCAGCACGGCCAGAGCGCTCGTTCTTCCTCGACCGCGGAAATCAATCACGCGGCTCATCGCTCGGCGCGCAACTGCGCCTCTTTTGCAACGGCACCCGCTTTCGCTACTTCTTCGTCAGACAGAGGTAGCGCCAGGGCGGCGCGGGCGCTAGTCCCGGTCCCGCACCTCGTCGGTGTACAACCGGGCCAGCCGATCGAGGCCGGACCCGCCGGCCCGGCGAAGTGTGCGCGGCTGTTCGCCGCGCGGCTCAAGCCGGTGGCGGCGATCTACTCCACGTTCCTGCAGCGCGCCAATGACCAGATCGTCCACGACATCTGCGTCCAGAAGGTCAACGTCGTCTTCGCCATCGACCGCGCCGGCCTGGTCGGCGACGACGGCCCGACCCACCACGGCGCGTTCGACATCTCCTACCAGCGCTGCCTGCCGAACATCGTGCTCATGGCGCCCCGCGACGAGGCCATGCTCGTGCACATGCTGCACACCGCCCTGAGCTATGACGACGGACCCATCGCGCTGCGCTACCGCGCGGCCAAGGCGAGGGCGTGCCCCTGCCGCAGCGACCTTGGTGCCGAGATCGGGCGCGGCGTGCTGCTGCGCGCCGGCGAGCGGGTTGCGCTCATCGGCTACAGCCGCGGCGTCGTGCTGGCACTCAGCGCCGCACGACACCTCGACGAAGAGCACGACCTCCATCCCACCGTCGCCGACGCCCGCTTCGCCAAGCCGCTGGACGCGGAGCTGCTTGCGCGCCTTGCCGCCGAGCACGAGCTGCTTGTCACCGTCGAGGACAACGTCTTGGCCGGCGGCTTCGGCTCCGCGGTACTCGAGTTCCTCGACCGCGGCCTGAGCACCCGCATCATCCGCTGCGGCCTGCCCGACCGCTACGTGACACACGGCACGCCGGCGCTTCTACGCGAGGAGGTGGGCCTCACATCCCGACGCGTCGCGCGGCGCGTCGCCGAAGCGGTGCGGCAGCAAAGCGGCGCGATGCGCTGAACATCCCCCGCCCGAGCACGGCATCGCACTCGTCCGTTTCGTAACGCGCCCGAACGTCGTCTCGGTAGAGGTTGGGCAGCGGGAGATGCCCGCGGCCTCGGCAGCACGGCCTGCCTGGGCTTGGCGTCCGCTCAGGACCAGCTTGGGGCTTGGCGGAAGGGTTCAAGCCTTTCGCAGTTCGGCGCGCAGCACATCGATCGCGACAGGTCATCTCACGTCGCTACGAACACGGCTCGATCATCCTGACCACCAACCGCGGCATCGCCAGCTGGGGCGAGATCTTCGACGACCACACCGTTGCCGCCGCCATCCTCGACCGGCTCCTACACCACGCCACCGTCCTGCAGATCGACGGCGATAGCTACCGCATGCGCGGCCACCGCGCCCGCCTCGCGACACTTAGAGCCAGCCTCAACCACCCCGCCGAGGGTGGGGAAAACTCACGATCGCAATTGGGGAATTCTCACGATCGTTGACATCGTCGCCTCGGTGCACCATGCGGTGGCAGTTGGCACACAGCACTGCCACATCCGTCACGGCATTCGTCAGGAGTGCTTTGCCTTGCAGGGAGGCGAGGGGTTTCAGGTGGTGGACCTCAGCAAAGCCCGCGCCCCGCGAGCCATAGGTCTGCTCAAAATCGAAGCCGCAAACCATGCACGCCTGACCATGGACCCGGAGTGCAGCATCGCGGAGGGCGCGATTGCGCTCGACTCGCCGGTGCTTGCGCTCCTTCGTCGATCCCTCGGGAAGCCCCGTGAGCGGGACGTGCACGTCATCGCGGTCGAGTACTCGGTCGAGCAGCGTCGCGGACGCAGCCTCCAAGGGACCGACGGCTTGAAGCTTCTGCCCGTCGGCGTCCCCCTGGGCGTCCACGAGCGGCTTGCCGGAGGCTCGTCTCAGCTGTGTCGCTGTCCGTTTCGAGACAACGCGGTCAAGACGCATCACGGTGCCCTGGCCCACGAGATGAAGAGTGGCTGTGTATCCCTCGCCGAAGCGTGCCCGTGTCGCCGCCTCGTCAAGAACCTCATCGACGATGAGGCGACCCATGAGTAGAAGTGAGCTGCCGGAGCGGCCTAGGACATACACCACGTCACCAGGCACAACGCTCGCGAATTGCTCGCCCGCCGTCTCCACGAACGGCGCGCCATCCGCGCCGAGGCGGCGCTCGTCCTCCAGCTGCTGTGGTCGCCAATACTGGAGCCATGCCGTAGACATGCCAAGAACCTACCCCTCGCCTGCCTGGCGACACGACGACAGCGACAACAGGAGGCTCGCTTCGATAACAACGAGGGCAACTCTCCCCGTTCGAGCCGCCGAACGTTGCTCGAGCTGTGTCGCGAGCGGTTCGAAAAGGAGTCTTCCGGGTCCGTCCGACAAGCAACAGGCTCAGGACCCGCTGGCGGCTGGCGCCACCGTCCCAGAGC
>DATMJM010000588.1:0-6612 GCA_035553935.1 Solirubrobacteraceae bacterium | reverse complement strand
GTGCGCGGGAGCGCAGCGCTCAGCCGCGGCAGGTGGGGAAGGACCCAGCGGCGTACACCGACTCCGATCGGAAACGCCGTCAGCGTCCCGTCGTCGCCGAGCACGGTCCACTTGTCGCTCAGGAAGCCCGCCCCCCGCTCCATCAGCGCCAGCGCCGTCTCCGTCTTGCCGCTCTCCGACCAGCCGGCGATCACGACTCCGCGGCCGTCGAGCTCGACAGCCGTGCCGTGGACCGCGACATGCCCGTGGCGCAGCAGTGCGATCTGCAGCGCCGGACGCACGAGCCCCGCGAAAGCGCGCGCCAGCGGGAACCCGGCCTCGAGTTCGAAGCGCAGCGGCCCGGCGCTGAGAAGGTCCGGGAGGCGGCACCAGCGATCGCCGAGACGCAGGTGCAAGGCCTCGCCGTCCCAGCCTGTGACGGTGCCGTCGCCTGCCGGGTTGTGCAACTCCAGCAGCTGCACCGACCCGCCGCGCGGGCAGGCTGCGAGGACGACGTCGCCGGCGCCGGTCGCCGTGCGCGGCGCAAACGGATCCAGCTGCGCGACGACCGTGCGTAGAGCGTCGTCATCGAGTTCGTCGAGGACCAGCGTCGCTCTACCCGCGAGGTCGAAGCAGCGGGCGGCACGCGGCGGGGGCACCATCGGCACCCCAAGCTACCGTGATCAGATGCCTGCCGCTCCGCGGACCGGTCCTTCCGGCCTCGGCCGTCCGCCGCGAGCGCGGGGCGCGGATCGCATGCCGTCCGGCGACGTCGAGCCCGCGCGCCTGCGCGTGGCCGGCAGGCGCCTCCGGAGCGGTCGCGGCGCCTCGGCGGCCGCCCTTTGGCCCGCCGCCCTGACCGCCGCCGGTGCCGTGCTGTGGATCGCCGTCCTGCTCGACGTGCGCGGCGAGCGTGTCGGCGACCTCGGGCTCGTGTCGGCATTGCCCGCCGCCGCGTTCGTCGCGCTGGCGCTGGTCTGCACCGGCTGCGCCGTCGCCGTGATGCGACCACAGACGTCGCAGGGCGCGCGTCTGGGCCACGTCCTCGCGCTCGTCGTCGTGCTCTACGGGGCTCCGCATCTCATCGCCGAGGTGCCGAGCTTCAACGTCACGTGGCGTCACGCCGGCGTCAGCACGTACATCTCCGACCACGGATCGGTCGACCCGAGCATCAACGCGTACTTCAACTGGCCCGGCTTCTTCGTCCTGCAGGCGCTCGCGGTCGAGCTCGCCGGCCTCGAGAGCGCCCTCGAGCTCGCGCGCTGGACGGTGCTCGTGTTCAACCTGCTCTACCTGCCGCCGCTGCTGCTGATCGCGCGCAGCGCGACCGACGATGCGCGCTTTCCGTGGCTCGCGGCGACCGTCTTCTACGTCGGCAACTGGGTGTATCAGGACTATCCGTCGCCGCAGGGGCTGACGTTCGTGCTGTACCTGTCGATCGTCGCGATCCTGCTCGTCGGGCTGAGCAACCGCGCGGACACGGCGGTCACACCGCGGATGCGGGCGGCGCTCATGGTCGTCTGCTTCGTCGCCGCTCTCACAGCCGTGGCAAGCCACCAGCTCACACCGTTCGCGATCCTCGGCTCCGCCACGGCGCTCGTCCTGCTGCGCCGCACGTCATTTCGCGTGCTGCCGGCGATCGTGCTCGTGCTGACGGTCGCCTGGGTCGTCTTCGCGGCCGGGACATACCTCAACGGCCACATCGACGCGCTCAAAGAGCAGGTCGGGCAGGTCGGCGCGACCGTCAGCTCGAGCGTGGGCTCGCGCATCAGCGGCAGCTCGCAGCACGTCCTCGTCACGCGGTTGCGCCTTGCGACGGCCGGCGCCGTCTGGCTGCTGGCGCTGGTCGCGGCCCTTCGCCTCCTGCGCCGCCGCGAGAAGCGGTTCGTGCCGCACATCGTGCTCGCCGCGGTCCCGTTCGGCCTCGTGGTGCTGCAGGCCTACGGCGGCGAGATCGTGCTGCGCGTCTACTTCTTCAGCCTGCCGTTCGCCGCCGTGCTGATCGCGTCGCTCGCGCCCGCGCGCGCGCAGCCGACGCGGACGGCCGCCGCCGCCGTGGTCCTGCTGGTCGCGGCTTCGGCGTTCCTGGTGACGCGTTATGGCAACCAGCGCATCGAGCTGTTCACGCCCGACGAGGTGCGCGTCGTGCAGCGGGCGTACGAGCTCGCGCCGGACGGCGCCGTCCTCCTGGCGCCCAACCCGCAGCTGCCCTGGGAGTACGCACGGCTGGGCGAGGTGCGCCAGCGGACTGTGGACGGCGCGCTGAAGGATCTTCCGGCGCCGCCGCCGAACCTCGCGCGCGCCGTCGCCGATCACGTCGAGGATGCGCAGGCGTACGTCCTCGTCACGCGCAACATGCGCGAGTACGAGGCGCTCTTCGGGCGACCGCGTTGGGGCACGATCGCCCAGCTGGAGAGCTCGATGTCTCGCTCCCCGCTCTTCGAGCGCGTGTACGTCAACCGTGGTGGCGCGATCTACAGGCTGCGGCCGTCCCCGCAGGGGAGGCAGAGATGACCCGCCTGGCTCGGCCGCACCGGCTGCCCCTGTTGCTGCTCGCATCGGTGGCCGCGCTCGGCGTGGCGCTCGTCGCCGGCGGCGGATCGTGGCCGCGCACGACGCTCGCGATCTGGTTTCTGCTCGCGTGCCCGGGTCTCGCGCTCGCTCCACTCGTAGGCCTGCAGGATGCGCTCGCCACGGTGACGGTCGCGATCACGCTGAGCATCGCGATCGACACCATCGTGGCCTCGGCGCTGCTCTACTGCGGCGCTTGGTCGCCGGCTGCCGCCTACGCGATCCTCGCTGCCATCACGATCGGCGGCGCCGCCTGTCAGCTTGCGGCGCCGGCCCGCCTTCCGAGATGACCGCGGCGGGGCTTGTCGTCGGCGCAGCGCTGGCGCTGGCGTTGCTGTGCGCTGCGATCGCGCAGACGCTGCGCGATCCTTCGTGGAGCCGGCGGGCCGACCAGCTGTCGGCTACCGCGTGGCTGCTCGGCGGGACCTTCCTGACACTCGTCACCGCGCAGCTCGCGCACTACCTGCGCTGAGATGAATCGCCTCGTACAGTCGGAGCTACACTCGAGCATCAAGTCGACTTGGTTGATCGCAAGGTCACTCGCGGCGGTTGGCGCAGCGAGATCAGACGACGCGGCCCTGGTGGCGATCGCGACGACGCCAGCAGCGCCAGCGTGCCCCAACGAGAACCGGACGGTGCGGGAGTGCAGGTCGGATCGCTACTGCGGATCGATCGACGCGAGCTGATCCTCGTGACGCTGCCAGGGGCGGACGCGCGCTGCTGGTTCGTCACGCTACGTCCGGCGAGCGGCGGCCGCCTTCTGGCGGGCGGCGTGATCGACGAGTCCGTCGAGCGACTGCTCGAGGCGCACTCCGACGTGCGGCCGGAGGCGGTCGGGCTTGCGCCCGGCTGGCTCGCCGGGCGGCTGACACGCGCGCTCGCCAGCACGTCGGCCGCCGGCATGGCCGTCACGGCAGGCACTGCGGCGGCGCTGGCGCTGGTGCTGCCGGGGTTGGCGCGCGGCGGCGGCCTCGGCGACACCCCGCTGCTGCCCGCCACCGGCGATGACGAGCTCTCCGTCCCGGCGCTCGACGACGGCAGCCGGCTCTTCACGCTGATGGACGAGCTGCTCGACGAGTTCGAACGCGCGACGGCCGCGGACCGCCTGAGCACTGCCTGGCGCTCCGGCGACCTCGTCGGTGGCGCGATGATCGAGTTCAAGGGGCGCTTCGCAGACGGCCGAGTCGCGCGCTGGACGGTCGCAGACCTGCGGGAGTTCATGCTGAGGTGGCTGCCCAGCACAGTGGTATGTGATGCCGACGTCATCGCCGATGTGCCGGATTGCGTCTGCGCCTTTCTGCGCTTTCTGTCGCAGCGCGGCTCCCTCCGGGGCGATGACCTCGACGATCTGGAGGCGGCGGTGCGGACCGCGGCCGGCGCGCTACCCGCGCATCTTGCGCGCGCCGCACGCACCGGCGTGGCCGCCGACGTCTCCGACTGGGTGAGGCGCAGGTCCTAGCGCCGCCAATCTCGCGTCTCGGGGGCTCGAGTCCCGCCTCCAAACCCGATCGATGTCGAATCGACCCCGGATGGCGGGGTCAAGTCGACATCGACCTCACCCGGTGGCGTCCCCGCCACCATAATCCGCTTGTCGGGGGTCGGGGTCCCTCCTCCGGCATCGCCAACTTCGTGCTCCGAGAGCGAGGATCGGGATGGGCTTTCTTCGACGTCGCAAGCAGCGGGTGCCGGGCGAGTACCCAGAGAGCTTCACGCGCGCGTGGGTCCAGAGGACCCTCCCCTCGGCCTCGCAGGCGGAGGCGCAGTCGACGGTGCAGCACCTGCGCGCCAAGGGCTGGAGCGAGCAGAAGCTGGCCCAGCACGTCCTGCCCTACATGCCGGTCGAGGACCCGACGCGGCTCGATGCGAACATCCACGGCGCGCCCGAGGCGGTCTGGGTGCCGGCGCAGGTCTCGAGCGCGTGGTTCGACCGGCGGCTGCCCGAGATGACGCCGCGCGAGATCCGGCTCGTCGTCGAGCAGCTCGAGGGCCGCGGCTGGTCTCCCGCGCAGACGGCAGTGGCGGTGCTGCCCCACCTCCTGCCCAAGCTCCCCGAGGACGACGCGCGCGCGATCGTCGCGGGCCTCGACCGGCTCGGTCTGCGCAAGGACGAGATCGCGCGGCTCGCGCGCGTGCGCTGACGCGGCGCGGGCAGCCCCGACGGCATGAGAGCCCGAACGCTGACGGCGGCCGCCGGGACCGCGGCCGCCGCGGTCGCGGCGCGCGCGCTGTGGTGGGAGCCGCGGCGGGTGCGCCTGACGCGCCACGAGATCGTCCTGCCGGGATGGCCGGCGGAGCTCGACGGCGTGCGCGTGGCGCTGATCGCCGACCTTCATGCCGGAGCGCCGCACGTCGATCTGCGCAAGGTCGAGCGCGTGGTGGCGCGCGTCAACGGCGCCGCTCCCGATCTCGTGGTGCTGCTGGGCGACTACGCCGACCGCGAGGTGGCGCTCGCCACACCCGTCGCTCCGGAAGCCATCGCACAGCGCCTGGCGACGCTGCGCGCGCCGACGGTCGCCGTGCTCGGAAACCACGACTGGCGCCAGTGGGGACCACGTATGCGCGACGCCCTGCGCGGCGCCGAGCTCATCGTGCTCGAGAACGACGCGGTGGCGCTGCAGCTGCACGGCCACCGGCTGTGGACGCTCGGCGTGGCGGACGCCACGACGCGAACGCCGGCGCTGCAGGACGTCGACGCGCTGCCCGCCGGCGATCCCGTGCTCGTGCTGTCGCACAACCCCGACGTCTTCCCGGCAGTGCCGCCGCGGGTCGCGCTGACGCTCGCCGGCCACCTGCACGGCGGCCAGGTCAACGTGCCGCTCCTGCGCGACCGCGCGACTCCCTCCCGCTTCGGAGCCCGCTACCGCGCGGGTCACGTCGAGGAAGGCGGCCGGCACCTCTTCGTCAGCCGCGGGATCGGCACGAGCCGCCTGCCGGTGCGCCTCTTCGCCGCGCCGGAGGTCGCCCTGCTGCGACTCGCCGCCGCGTGAGCGCGACGTGAAGGCGACGGCGCCGGCACGGGCAGTTGCGGCGCGCCAGGCTCACGATGCGCGCGCGTGCGCCCGGGTAGGAGGTCGCTCCATGGCCGCACGCAGCACCGACAACACGCGCACGATGCGAACACGCGGGGTCTGCGAGCTCACGCTCGAGAGCGTCGACCACGAGCGGCTCGCGGCCTTCTACCGCACGATCCTCGACATGCCGGTCCTGAGCGAGGACGACGACCGCATCTGGCTGGGCTGCGGGCCGCGGTCCCGGCTGGGGCTGTGGGCGCCCGGCGAGAAGGAGTTCGGCGACCGCGGCGGCCACCACGTGCACTTCGCCCTCTCGGTCGACCGCACCGAGCTGCAGGTCGCGGTGCGGCGGCTGCGCGCGTTGGGGCATGACTTCCGCGGCCCGGTCGAGCACGAGGGCGGCGACCATTCGCTGTACTTCGAGGATCCCGAGGGCAACGTCGTCGAGCTGTGGGACTTCTTCCAGGACGGCGACGGCGCCGACGCCGGCATCGACGCGTTCTGAGCCGCGGCGCGCGGCTAGCGCTCGACGTGCGCCTTGAGATCGCGCAGCGCCCGGCGCATGACGGCGTCGGCGATCGCTCGGCGCAGGAAGCCGGGGACGAGATAGCCCGGGTCGAGCCGCAGGTCGAGCTCGACGTGCGTGGTCGCCCCGTCCTCCCCGCGCGGCTCGAAGCGCCACTCGCCGCAGAAGTCGCGGAAGTCGCCGCCGAGGTACTCGCTGGCCAGGCGGCGCGGCTCGTCGTAGATCTGGCGCAGCCGGTAGCGGACGGTCTTGAAGCGGGCGTCGACGACGTACTCGACGACCGTGCCGCGGCCCGCCGCGTCGCGCTCGAGGACCTCCACGTCGCGCACGGCGCCCTGCCACTCGGGCAGCGACTCGAAATCCGTCAGCGCGTCGAAGCAGGCCTGCGGGCTCGCGGCGATCTCCGCCGTATGACATTCGCCGTAGGACGCCACGCGCCGCGCGTACCCGCCCTGCGCAGGCGGCCAACCGCCGGCTGCGCGATGCTGGCGAGATGAGCGCCACCGCCACGCGCCACCGCCTCGG
>DATMJM010000587.1:0-2863 GCA_035553935.1 Solirubrobacteraceae bacterium | reverse complement strand
CTCACGGGGCTCGCGACGCCGATCGAGGCGATCCTCGCCCAGCCGCCCCTGCCGCCGTCGGCCCGCTCCGCGGCACCAGCGCCGAGCGCCGTCGTCGGCGCTCGCAGCCTCGCGGCGCCGCTGACGATCGCCGGGCTGCGCCCGTCGCTCGCGCGCAGCTTCGTCCGGGCCGCCCGCAGGGCCGGACGCGTCCTGATCGCGTCGCCGTCGGGGACGCGCGCCGCGTTCGCTCCGCGGCCGCTCGTGGCGGGCGCCTCGGTCTCCGCCGGGCTGACCTCCGGCGACGTCACGCTCGGCGCGATCGGCACCGTCGCCTACGTCGACGGGGCGAACGTCTGGATCTACGGGCACGAGCTCGACGGCGCCGGCCGGCGGTCGCTGTTCCTGCAGGACGCCTACATCCACACGATCGTCAACAACCCGATCGCGGTGCCCGAGGTCTCGACGTACAAGCTCGGCTCGCCCGGCAACGAGCTCGGCACGATCAGCTCCGACGGCCCGACCGCCGTCGTCGGCAGGCTGGGCGCGCTGCCGCCCAGCTATCCCCTGCGCGTGACGGCGAAGGACCTCGACACCGGCCGCACGCGCGGCGCCGTCACGCAGATCGCCGACGAGGGCGACGTCGGCGTGCCGACCGGCTCGTCACCGCTGAGCCTCGTCGCGGTGGCGGCGATCGCCGAGCACGCGGCAGCGATCCTGGCGGGCGCGCCGGCGCGCCAGAGCGCGGAGCTGTGCATGAAGGTGGTGCTGCGCGAGCTGCGCAAGCCGATGCGCGTCTGCTGGAGGTACGCGATCGACGGGTTCACGCCGAACGCTCTCGCAGGCGCCGTCGCCGACGACGTGACGGCCGCCGTCGAGGTCCTCGAGGGCTACAAGTTCGGCACGCTGCATCCGACGTCGATCGAGCTCGGCCTGCGCGTGCGTCGCGGCATCAACCAGGCGTACATGCTCGGCGTCCGCGCGCCGCGTGTCGCGCGCCGCGGGCAGACGATCTCGCTGCGGCTGCGCCTGCGTCGCACCGGCTCGGGCGTGCGGTCGACGCGGATCGTGCGCATGCGCGTGCCGCCGGCCGTGGCGCGCGGCGTGCACACCCTGCGGCTCGTCGGGACGCCGTCCGACGTCGGCGGCAACCCCGAGGACGACGGCGACCTCAGCGTCGTCTTCGAACCCGAGGAGAGCGGTCGCGACCCCGGCGCGCAGTCCGTCGCCGAGGTGCGTGACGCCTTCGAGGCGCTCGAGCGGTTCGACGGCGTGATCGCGCGCCTGGCGGGGCAGGAGCAAACGCTGCTGCGCGACCCGCGCCTGCGGATCAGCGGCGAGGCGCGGGTGCGGCTGCGGATCCGCTAGCGCAGCCGGTTCTCGATCCCCATCGGCGCGGGTTGGCCCGGCACGGCCGTCTCCGCCGGCGGGGCCGGCGGCGCCTCGACGCCCAGCGCTGCGGCCAGCTCTCCGGACTCGTACATCTCCGTCACGATGTCGCAGCCGCCGATCAGCTCGCCGTTGTGGAAGAGCTGGGGGATCGTCGGCCAGTTCGACAGCGCCGAGAGCTCCTGGCGGATGCGCGGATCGGGCAGGACGTCGACCGCCGCGAACGGCACGTCGAGCGACTGCAGCATCCCGACGGTGCGCATCGAGAAGCCGCAGGCGGGCTGGTCGGGCGTCCCCTTCATGAAGAGGATGAGGTCGTTCTCCTTGATCGCCTCGGCGATCAGATCGCGGATCTGGTTGTCGCTCATGGTGCCTCCGTCTTCAGTTCAAGGGCATGGATCGAGCCGCCGAGCTCGCCGTCGAAGATGTCCATGACGAGCCGGTGCTGCTGCACCCGCGACAGGCCTGCGAAGGCATCGGCGCGCACGCGCGCGCTGAAATGCACCTCGTCGGGGCTCTGCACCTCGGCTTCCGCGCCGGGGATGGCCGCCTCGATCCGCTGCTTGAGCTCGTCTGCGCTCGGCATGTGCACCGCAAGCCTAGCGAGTGCGATCCTCGTCCAGACAGTCCGGCGGGGCGCTACACTTCCTGAAGTATTGACCGATTGACGGTCCACTGGAACCGACGCCGGGAGTTGCACACATGATCACGATCACCGACAAGGGCGCCGAGAAGGTCCACGAGTTCCTGGCGACCCAGGGCGCCGGCGATCCGGATGCGGGCCTGCGCGTGGGCGTGAAGGGTGGCGGCTGCTCGGGGTTCCAGTACAACCTCGCATTCGATCAGCAGCGCGACGGCGACGAGGTCTTCGAGTACGCGGGCCTGAAGGTGTACGTCGACCAGCCCAGCCTGCCATACGTGCGCGGCTCGGTCATCGACTACGTCGAGTCGCTGCAGGGCGCGGGCTTCCAGGTCAACAACCCCAACGTGGTTGCCGCCTGCGGTTGCGGCTCCTCGTTCCGCGTGGCCGAAGACCAGGAGTGCTCGGCGGTCTGAGCGGCCGTAGCGCGCGTCCCGTCGCAGGTCGATCATCGCCAGGCGCAGCGCGGCTCGACGCCGACGCACGACGTGACGCTCCAGGACAGCCTGACCGCCGAGTGCCTCGGCGTGCGCGGCGCGCGCGTGAACTCCTTCCACCACCAGGCGGTCGAGGCGACGGACCGGGCGTTCACCGCCGGCGTGCAGTGGCACGCCGAGAGCATGATCGGCTCGCCCGAGCAGGATCGCCTTCTGGCCGCGTTCGCCGAGGTCGCGCTCTCGTCCGGGCCGGGACCCGCGCGGCGGCCTGAGGATCGGGTGGTGGCTAGAGCCGCCCGCGCCCGCAGCTGAGGCCGCTCGTCCGGCATGAATGTCGGATCCACCCCTCCATCCGGGGTCGATTCGACATCGAGCCCTCAACTCGCCGAGGACGCTAGGGCTGCCCGCTCTGCGCGCC
>DATMJM010000586.1:0-4413 GCA_035553935.1 Solirubrobacteraceae bacterium | reverse complement strand
GGTGCAGGCCGCCTCCGTTCCGGAGCCCGAGCCCGAGCTCGGGCGCACCGCCCGCGCCACGCCGGTCTCGGGCGTCGTGCTCGTCGGCAAGGGCAACAACCTCCGCGCGCTGCGCGGTCGCGAGATCGTTCCGGTCGGCTCGACGCTCGACGCAACCGACGGTCGTGTCAAGCTCGAGCTCGAGAGCGCCCCGGGGGCCGATCGTGCGAGGTTCGGCCGCCTGATGGACGGCGAGTTCTACGACGGAGCGTT
Source organism: Solirubrobacteraceae bacterium (assembly GCA_035553935.1). Taxonomy (GTDB): domain Bacteria; phylum Actinomycetota; class Thermoleophilia; order Solirubrobacterales; family Solirubrobacteraceae; genus CADCVQ01. Next base: position 4,161 of record DATMJM010000586.1, on the reverse strand, counting down.
CACGATCGCCCAGCGCACGAGCGAGTCGCTCGTCGACCTGCGGCTGCTCGACGAGAGCGGCCTGTCGCCGCGGTCGTTCAAGCGTGCGAAGGCGAAGAAGCGGGGGCTGAGGGTCTGGGGCAAGGCGCGCGGGCGCTTCCGGACCTCTGGACGCAACGGCGCAGCGACCGTGCGCGGGACCGAGTGGCTGACGTCCGAGCAGGCGCTCGGCACGCTGTTTCGCGTCAAGGAGGGCGTCGTGCAGGTGCGCGAGTTCGCTTCCGGGCGCACCGTGACGCTGCGAGCCGGGCAGGAGTTCCTGGCCAAGCCGGCATGCGCCAGCCGCCGCGCATTTCGCATCCGCCTGCGGGTGGCGCCGGGCGCGACTGTCCGCTCAGCGCTGGTGATCGTTCGCGGCAAGCGCGTCGCGGTCCGCCGCGGCCGTCGCCTGACGGCACCGATCGACCTGCGCGGCGCTCCCGCCGGAGTCGTCCGCGTGCGCATCCGGATCCGGACGGCCGACGGCCGCGTCGTCACCGGCACGCGGACGTATCGCACCTGCCGCACGACGCGCAACGTCCCGCGCGACCCGCCGCCGCTGTAGTGCCTAGCCGCTGACGGTCCACACATGCACGGTCTGCTTGCGGCCGCGGATCTCCAGCTCGCCGAGGTCGACGAGGTCGTGTGCGGCGCCGTTGGTCAGGCAGTCGCGGGTGCTCTGCGCGAGCAGCAGCGCATGCCCCGTGTTCTTGGTCGCGGCCTCCAGGCGTGCGGCGGTGTTGGTGGTGTCGCCGATCGCCGTGTACTCCAGCCGGCGCAGCGAGCCGACGTTGCCGGACATGACCATCCCGCTGTTGAGCCCGACGCCCATCCGCAACGCCTGCCCGCCGTGCTCTGCGACGAGCCACGCGTTGAAGCTCTCCAGGCGCTCGCCGATCATCTCGCGCGCTGCCGCCAGCGCACGGTCGGCGTGGTCTTCGGTCTGCAGGGGAGCGCCGAAGACGGCCATGATCCCGTCGCCCATGTAGGCGACGAGCGTGCCGCCATGGTCGAGGATCGCGTCACTCATCTCGGTCAGGTAGCGGTTGAGGATGCCGATCACCTCCGCCGGCGAACGCGACTCCGCGAAGCTCGTGAAGCCGCGCAGATCGCTGAACAGGACCGTCGCATGGCGCTGCACGCCGCCGAGCCGCAAGTCCTCGTCGGCGCACGAGAGCACCTCGCCGACGACCGCCTCCGGCACGAAGCGCGCGAACGCGTCGCGCATGCGCTGACGCTCGACCGCACCGACCGCGAGGTGCACGCCCAGCGACGAGACGGCCGCGATCCCCAGCGCCAGCAGCGGGTGGACCGCCGGCAGGATCCGGCCCAGCGCGAGGAAGGCGAGGGCGACGACGGCCACGTACGCCAGCCCGACGGCGCCCGTCAGCAGGACTGCACGACGCGGTCCCATGCGGGCCGTGGCGAGTGGAACGAGGCCGAGCAGGCAGATCAGCACCAGATCGATCGCACCCGGAGTCGATCGCAACGGCAGCCCGCGCAGCAGGCTGGAGACGGCGTGGGCCTGCACCTCCGGGCCGCTCATCAGCTGGTCGGTGCTCGTCGGCACCGGATGGACGTCCTTCAGCGATGGCGCCGACGCGCCTACCACGACGATCCTGCCGGCGAACGCCCGTGCGGGCACGCGCCCGGCGAGCACCGCGGAGAACGAGTGCGCGGGGATCGTGCCGGGTGGCCCGTGGTAGTCGATCCACGCCTCGCCGTCCTCGAAGCCGTCGCCGCCGACGCGCCGGCCGCGCTCACGCTCGACGGCGACCACCGCGAGACCCCGCAGGCCGTCGACCTCCAGCGGAAAGCGCCGCAGCACGCCGCCGGCGTCCTGGCGGATGATCGCGTTGCCCGCGCGCGCATCGACCGCGCGCAGGACCTCCTCTCCCCCGAGAACGTTGCTGGCGCCATCGGCGTCGACCTCCGTCGTCGCCAGCACGACGTTCCCGGCGCGCGCGACGGCGTCGATCAGCGCGCTGTCCTCCTCGGGCTCGGTGGGCTCCGTGAACTGCACGTCGTAGACGATCGTGCTCGCGCCCGCCCTGCGCAGGCGGTCGATCACGCGCGCGTGCAGCGAGCGCCGAAACGGCCACTGCTCGTCGAGCTCGTCGAACGTCACGTCGTCGACGTGCACCAGCGCCACGCTGCGCGTGCTGCCCTGCTCGCCGCGCAGCCGGTAGCGCGCATCGATCGAGTCGCTCTCGAGCTCGCGCAGCGTGTCGGTCGCGTACGTGACGACGCCGACGGCAACGGCGATCACCACGCACGCCAAGAACGCGATCGGGCCAAAGCGCGGGCCGCGGGTCCGTCGCATCTCACCGTGTATCGCCATCACCTTGACCCCTTGCGACCGCCGCCGCGTCAACGTAGCCGCGTGCCGCGCGCGAGGCAAGTACCGGTGTGCACGCGAAGCTCGCCGCCGCCGGACGAGCAGCGGCGGCGGCGCTACGGTCTGTCGTTCCCGGAGGGGTGGCAGAGCGGTCGAATGCACCGGTCTTGAAAACCGGAGTCCGCGAGAGCGGACCGCGGGTTCGAATCCCGCCCCCTCCGCTCGCGTGCCGGCTCAGCCGAGCTGTGGCTTGCGCGCTCGGACGATCGCGGAGGCGGCGTGCTCGTGCACCCGGTGCGTCACGCGGATCTCGACGTCCGCGAGCCCGGCGGACGTCAGCGCGGCGCGGAACTCATCCTCGGTGAGGGCACCGGCGATGCAGCCCGTGTAGGCAGCCATGTCCGCGCGGGTGGCCTCGTCCATGTCGGCGCTCGCGATGACGTCCGAGACGGCGAATCTCCCGCCGGGACGCAGGACGCGCGCCGTCTCGGCCAGCACGCGGCGCTTGTCGCCGGCGAGGTTGATGACGCAGTTGGAGATGACGACGTCGACGGAGCCGTCCGGCAGCGGGATGTCCTCGATGTAGCCCTTGACGAACTCGACGTTGTCGACGCCGGCCTGTGCCGCGTTGGCCGCGGCGAGCTCGAGCATCTCGTCGGTCATGTCGAGGCCGATCGCCCTGCCGGTCGGGCCGACGCGCCTGGCGCTGATGAGCACGTCCGCGCCGGCGCCCGAGCCGAGGTCGAGCACCGTCTCGCCCTCGTGCAGGTCGGCGACCGCGGTGGGAACCCCGCAGCCGAGCGACGCCTCGATTGCGCTCGCCGTCGCGCCCGAGGTCTCGGCGGCGTCGTACAGCGTCGCGCCGAACACCTGCGCGCCGTCGGCGTCCAGCGTGCTCACGGGACCGCAGCAGCCGTTGCGCGCCTGCCCGGCGACGGCGGCCCGCGCCGCCGCCGCGTAGCGCTCGCGCACGGTGTCGCGGACGTCGCGCCCGCCCGGGCAGCCGCAGCTGCCGCCGGCCGCGCTCGCCGCACAGCACGCAGCCTTGTCGGACGGCACGCAGCAGGTCTGCTGCCCCTCCTCGTCGCAGCAGGTGGACGGGGTGGTGTCGGATGTCGTCAGCTCAGCCACGCGGCCAGCTCCTTCAATGCCTCGGACGGGACGGAGTAGTAGGCCCACCGGTGGCGGCGCTCGACGCGAACGAGGCCCGCATCGACGAGCCGTCGCATGTGGTGCGACAGCAGCGACTGGCGGATCCGCAAGAGCGCGACGAGCTCGCACTGGCAGATCGCCTCGTCGCTGCGGCGCAGGACGTCGACGATCTGGACGCGGAGCGGATCGGAGAGCGCCTTGGCGGTGCTCGCGATGCGCTCGGCGTCCACGGCCGGATCGAGCCCGACGGCGGGCGCGCAGCAGGTCTGTGCCGCGGGTCCGGCGGGATGGGTGGTCAGTGTCATAACAACAGATGCTGGTACGAGGGTGGCGGCACCGTAACACACGGCCCGGCTCGTATCAACTGTTCTTGTTGTGAGATGTGCCCCTGGGCCGGGATCTCCGGCGGCGCCGATGAGTTTCCGGCGTTCGCGACGTCAGATCGGGCAGCGTGTCCACACCTGGCGGAAGGTCGGAGATCGGTGACCGACGAGGGAGCGCAGTGCCCGAGCGGATGATCCAGTCGCGTGGCGTCGAGTTGTGCGCGGAGTCCTTCGGCGACCCGCGGGATCCCCCCATCCTGCTGGTCATGGGCATCGGCGCGTCGATGCTGTGGTGGGAGGAGGGCCTCTGCCGGATGCTGGTCGGCGGCG
>DATMJM010000585.1:0-6348 GCA_035553935.1 Solirubrobacteraceae bacterium | reverse complement strand
GTCGGCGACCTGACCGCCGCCCGTCGCGTAGAACGGCGACTCGGCGAGCTTGACGAGCACCTTCTCGCCGTCGGCCTCGACGCTGCCGACGGTCGTGTGCTGCTCGAGCGCCTCATAACCGGTGAAGTCCGTCTGGAAGCCTGCCTCGCGAGCCAGCACGCGCGCCTTGTCGCGCACGGACTCGCCGGCGACGGCGCCGCCGCGGCTGCGCGAGCGGGCGCGCTCGCGCTGCTCCTCCATGAGCGCGTCGAAGCCCGTCGTGTCGACCTCGAGGCCGTGCTCCAGCGCGATCTCGCGCGTGACCTCGAACGGAAAGCCATAGGTGTCGTGCAGCTTGAAGGCGTCCAGCGCGGGGATGCCCGGGCGCGAGCTGCTGCGCGAGCGCTCGATGACCTCCTCGAGCAGCTTCGTCCCCTGCTCGAGCGTACGCCCGAAGCCCTCCTCCTCGGAGCGCACCCAGCGCATGATCGGGTCGCGCTCGCGGGCGAGCTCCGGATAGGCGCGGCCCATGATCTCGATGACGCGTTCGGCGAACCGCGGCAGGAACCCGGGCTCCATGCCGATCCGGTTGCCCTGCTGGATCGCGCGGCGCATGATCCGGCGCAGGATGTAGCCGCGGTCCTCGTTGGAAGGCACGACGCCGTCGGCGATGAGGAACGTCATCGCGCGCGAGTGGTCGGCGAGGATCCGCAGGGCGCGCTCGTCGGGCGCCGCTGAGGCGAGCTCCCGACCGAGCGCCATGAGCGGAGCGAAGGTGTCGGTCTCGAAGACCGTCTCGACGCCCTGCTGGATGACGGCCATGCGCTCCATGCCCAGGCCGGTGTCGATGTTGCTCGCCGGCAGCGGCGCGAGGCTCTCGCCGCCGTCCTGGTGCGTCGTCAGGTCGTACTGCGTGAACACGAGGTTCCAGTACTCCAGGAAGCGGTCGTTCTCGCCGCCGGGCAGGTCGCTCTCGGTCCCGTAGTCCAGGCCACGGTCGATGTACAGCTCGCTGCACGGCCCGCAGGGCCCGCTCGTGCCGGCCTGCCAGAAGTTCTCCGAGCGCGGGCACAGCACGATCCGCTCGCGCGGGACGCCGACCGACAGCCACGCCTCGATCGCCTCCTCGTCGGGGCCGAGGCCGAGCTTGTCGTCGCCCTCGAACACCGTGATCCAGATGTCGTCGGCATCGAAGTCAAAGCCCTCCTGCGACAGCTGCCACGCCCACTCGACCGCCTCCTGCTTGAAGTAGTCGCCGATCGAGAAGTTGCCGAGCATCTCGAAGAACGTCAGATGGCGCGCGGTGTTGCCGACGTTGTCGATGTCGGTCGTGCGAAAGCACTTCTGGACCGTCGCCAGGCGCGGGCTCGGCGGCTTCTCCTCGCCGCGGAAGTACGGCACGAGGGGGTGCATCCCGGCGGTCGTCAGCAGCACCGACGGGTCGTATGCCGACGGCACGAGCGACGCCGACGGCAGGCGCAGGTGGTCGCGCGCCTCGAAGAAGCGCAGGAAGGTCTCACGGATCTCGTCGGTCGTCTTGGCCATCGCTACGCGGCGATTGTGGCGCATCCGACGATCGCGTCCCCGCGCAGGAAGACCGCGGTCTGCCCGGGCGCGGCCCCGTCGAAGGGCTCGGCGAGGTGGATCGCGTCGCCGTCGAGGCGGCAGCGAACGGCGGGCGCGTGGTAGCGCAGGCGCACCGCGTCCGGCTCCGCGTCGTGCAGGCGCACGCCGCGCACGCGCACCGTGGTCGTCGCCAGCTCGTCGCGCCCGCCGACGGTGACGGTGTTCGCGCGCGCGTCGGTCGCGAGCACGTACAGCGGCTCGCGGGCGGCGATCCCCAGGCCCCGGCGCTGGCCGACGGTGAAGCCGTGGTGGCCGTCATGGCGGCCCAGCACGCGCCCGGCGCGGTCGACGATGTCGCCGGGGCGCCGCCGCAGCCCGCCGTGACGGGCGAGGAAGCGCTCGCGGCCGGTACCGGCAAGAAAGCACAGGTCCTGCGACTCGGGCTTGCGCGCCACCGCGAGCCCCGCCTGCTCCGCGAGCGCGCGGACGGCCTCCTTGCGGTGCTCGCCGAGCGGGAAGCGCAACCGCGCGAGCGCGGCGCGGCCGAGCGCCGCCAGCATGTACGTCTGGTCCTTGGCGGGATCGGCCGCCAGCCGCAGCAGGCCGTCATCGGTGCGGCGCGCGTAGTGGCCGGTCGTCAGGGTCGGCGCGCCGACGCGGTCGGCGAAGTCGAGCATCCCGTCGAGGCGGACGTGGCCGTTGCAGCGCACGCACGGGTTCGGCGTCAGCCCGCCGGCGTGCTCGCGCAGCCACGGGTCGACGACGCCGGCGCGGAACTCGTCGCGCAGGTCGAGCGTGAAGTGCGGCAGCCCGAGGTCGTGCGCGAGGCGGCGCGCCGCGCGCACGGCGGATGCCGAGCAGCACGAGCGCTCGCCGTCGTTGTCGGAGTCGGCCCACAGCTCGAGCGTCACCGCCACCGCGTCCGGCCCCGACAGCAGCGCGGCGACCGCGCTGTCGACGCCGCCGGACATCGCAACGAGAGTGCGACCCTGATCCTCCGCCGCGAGCGCGCCGCCGGCGCGGACCGCCGCGCCGAGCGCCCGGTGCAGCGCGTCGGACACGAGGTCGGCGGCGTGCAGCTTGCCGGCGCTCAGGCCGCCGAGCTCGGCGGCGATGCCGGCCGAGCCGAGCCGCGCCGCGTCCAGCAGGCCGGTGCCCTCGACGAGCTCGACGGCCGCGCTGCCGGCGGCGAGCATCGCGCCGCAGCCGGAGGCCTCGAAGCCGGCGCCCGTCACGCACTCGCCGTCGATCGCCAGCGTGAAGCGCACGAGGTCGCCGCAGGCGGCGCCGCCCGCGGCTCCGGCGAAGGCACCGGCCGGCTCGCGGCCGCGACCGCGAGGGTGGGTCAGGTGGTCCTCGAAGCGCTCGTCGGGCACGGGTGCGAGTCTAGAACCGCCGTGACGATCGGCCGCTAGGCCGCTAGGCCGCGTACGCCGGCGGCGGGCGCGAGGTCTTCTCGCGCGGGACCAGCGGGAACGGCTTCGTGAGGTAGGTCGCGCCGAGCGCGCGGCCGGCCGCGATGTCGTCGGGCGCGATGCGCGCGCTGAGGAAGATCGCGGCCAGCTTCTGCATGCCGTCGAGGATCGCGAGGTCCGGCGGGCCGTGCTGCTGCAATCACCGGCGGCCGGCGCGCGCGTCGTTGACGGCCTGCGAGAGCTCGCCGGGCTCCGTCAGGCCGACGATGGCGCGGGTGCGGCGCTTGCGGTCGATGACGAGCGTGGTCGGCGACTGGGTGATCCTGACGTCCTTCGTGATCGACTCGTACGAGCCGACGCGGCTGATCGGCGCGACGTGCACCGCGACCTTGCCGCCATGACGGTCGAGGTCGCGGACGGCGCCGCGCGTCGCCACGTCGTCAGCGGCCTTGGCATTCCAGAAGAGCAGGACGACGACCTTGCCGGCGCGGACGTCGCGCACGACGGCGGCCTCGTGCTCATTGGCAGGCTTCGGATCGGCGGCCGGCTCGGCAGGCTTGGCGGCGGGCGCCGCCGGAGCGGCAGCGGTGGCCGGGGCGGCGGCGGCAGGGGCGCCGTCCGCGACGGCGGCGCGCCTGGCGTTCGCCGCGTCGGAGGCGGCGGCGGCATCGTTGGCCTCGGCGATCTGCGTCACCGGCGCCGCGGGCGTGTCGGCGACCTGCGCAGGCTTGGGCCGCAGGGCGGCGAGCCACAGGGCGGCGAGAACGATCGTGGCCGCGAGGGCGATGAGCATCGGGCGCGAAACCTGGTCCATGGCCCGGTGATCGGCAGCCCCGCGCACGCCCGCGAGCGCAGGCGGCGCGGCTAGTACACGTGTCCGCGCGGGGCGCTACTGCCCGCGGGCCGCGAGCGAGCGCAGCCCCAGCTCGCGCAGCTGGCGGGCGTCGACGGGCGCCGGGGCGCCCGTCAGCGGGTCCGCGCCGCTGGCGGTCTTCGGGAAGGCGATGACGTCGCGGATCGAGTCGCGCCCGGCGAGCAGCGCGACGATGCGATCGATGCCGAACGCGATGCCGCCGTGCGGCGGCGCGCCGTAGCGCAGCGCCTCCAGCAGGAAGCCGAAGCGCTGCTCGGCCTCCTCCTCGTCGAGCCCGATCGCCCCGAAGACCTGACGCTGCACGACCGGGTCGTGGATGCGGATCGACCCGCCGCCGAGCTCCGAGCCGTCGGCCACCAGGTCGTACGCGCGCGAGCGCCACGAGCCCGGCCCGCGCTCCTGCGCCGCGGCCGCGAGCGCCTCGGCGGTGCTGCCGCCGGGCGCCGTCGGCGCGGTGAACGGGTGGTGCAGCGGGTCCCAGCGATCCTCTTCCTCGTTGCGGCCGAACATCGGGAAGTCGACGACCCACAGGACGTCGTGCACGCCCGCGGCAACTAGGCCCCAGCGGGCGGCGAGCTCCAGGCGCAGAACGCCAAGCGCGTTCGCGGCGGCGTCGGCGGTGTCGGCGACCGCCAGCAGGAGATCGCCCGGCGACGCGCCGAGCGCCGCGGTCACCTTGGCGATCTCGCCCTCCGACAGGAACTTCGCGATCGGCGAGCGCCACGTCCCGTCCTCCTGGACGAAGGCCCAGACGAGGCCGCCGGCGCCGGCGCGCTTGGCGACCTCGGTCAGCTCGTCGAGCTCCTTGCGCGCCACCTCGCGCGCGCCGGCGTTGATCGCGCGCACGGCGCCGCCGGCGCCGACGACCGACGCGAAGACCTTGAACTCGGACGCAGCGACGTGCTCGGTGACGTCGCTGATCTTTAGGCCGAAGCGCCGGTCGGGCCGGTCGGTGCCGTAGCGCAGCATCGCCTCGTCGTAGGTTATGCGCGGGTACGGCGGCGCGGGGACGTCGAGCCCGCCGAGCGCGAACACCTTCGCCATGAGCCGCTCGTTGACGTCGATGACGTCGTCCTCCCCGACGAACGCCATCTCGAGGTCGAGCTGCGTGAACTCGGGCTGGCGGTCGGCGCGCAGGTCCTCGTCGCGGAAGCAGCGCGCGATCTGGAAGTAGCGCTCGTAGCCGGCGATCATGAGCAGCTGCTTGAACAGCTGCGGCGACTGCGGCAGGGCGTAGAACTCTCCCGGCGACAGCCGCGACGGCACGAGGAAGTCTCGCGCGCCCTCCGGCGTCGAGCGCGTGAGGATCGGCGTCTCGACCTCGAGGAAGTCCTCGTCGGAGAGCGTCTCGCGGATCGTCCGCACGACCTCGTGGCGCAGCACGAGCGCGTCGACCATCGTCCGGCGGCGCAGGTCGAGCGTGCGGTTGCGCAGCCGCAGCAGCTCGTCGACGTCGGCGTCGGCGTCCAGCGGGAACGGCGGCGTCAGCGACTCCGCCAGGACGGTCATGTCCGTCGCCTGGATCTCGATCTCGCCGGTCGCCAGCTCGGGGTTGACGTTGACCTCCTCGCGCAGGACGACGTCGCCCGCGACGCTGATGACGTACTCGCCGCGCAGCCGCTCCGCGGCGGCGAACAGCTCTGGCCCGTTCTCCGGGTGGAAGACGAGTTGCACGATGCCGGCGCGGTCGCGCAGGTCGATGAAGATCAGGCCGCCGTGGTCGCGGCGGTTGTGCACCCAGCCCGCGACGCGCGCGCGGTTGCCGGCGCGTTCGGCGTCGAGGTCGCCTGCCCAGCTGTCGCGGTACGGGTTGGCGCGCGGTGCGCCCCTCATCGCGAGCACCCGCGTCCAGCGATGGCCGCGGCCGTCGTCGAGCTGCGACGCGCTGTCACCGCATGCCCCGCTCGCGCAGGATCCGCGCGACGACGCCGACGGCGGGTACGTCGATCTGCTCGCCGCCGTCCATGTCCTTGAGCGTCGTCATGTCGTCTCCCACGATCGCAACGTAGCGGGCGCCGATCCGGTCGGCATGCTTGAGCTGTCCCTTGCGCGACCGTGCTGCCAGCTCCATCTGCGCGTTCAGCCGCGCGCGGCGGGCCTCGTCGACGATCGCGAACGCCTCGCCACGGCGCTGCCGAGAGGCGAACCCGACGTACAGGTCGACCGGCGGCGGTGCGGCCGGCAGCCCGCCGGAGGCGAGCAGCATCCGCTCGATCCCTGCCGCCCAGCCACAGCCGGGCGTGGCCGGCCCGCCGAGCATCTCGACGAGACCGTCGTAGCGCCCGCCGCCGGCGACGCCGCTCTGCGCGCCGAGCGCGTCGGACTCGAACTCGAAGACCGTGCGCGTGTAGTAGTCCAGGCCGCGCACGAGCGTGGGGTCGACCTCGTGATCGACGCCGGCGCGCGCGACCAGCTCGCGGACCGTCGCGAAGTGCTCGGCGTCGTCGGCGTCGAGCTCGTCGAGCAGCAGCGGTGCATCGGCCATCACGGCGCGCGTCCCGGGGTGATCTGAGT
>DATMJM010000584.1:0-2748 GCA_035553935.1 Solirubrobacteraceae bacterium | reverse complement strand
AACGGCTTCCGCGCGGTCGCCGACTCCGTCAACGGCCGCGTCGAGCTGCTGAACTTCGACGGGTCGATCGCCGCGAGCTGGGGCTCCCCCGCACCCGGCCCGACGATCCTGCGGTCGCCGGTGGCGGTCGCGTTCGACCCCGCCGGCGACGCCTACGTGCTCGACCGCAGGCGCGCGCGGATCTTCGTCTTCTCGCGCGCCACGGGGATGCCGGCGCGGACGATCGCCGCGCAGGGCAGCGGCCCGGGGCGCCTGCTCGACCCGTCGGCGATCGCGATCGCCAACGGCATCATCACGGTCGCCGACACCGGCAATCGCCGGATCGCGCGGTTCACGACGACCGGCGCCTACCTCGGCGCGTGGACCGGGGTCGGCACGGTGCGCGGCGTCGCCGTGACACCGGACGGTTCGAGGACGTACGTCAGCGCGACGAACAACAGGATCACCGTCTACGACGCGCAGGGCGGGCAGATCGCGCAGTTCGGCGGGACCGGCCGCAAGCTGGGCAAGCTGTCGGCGCCCGCGCAGATCGCGCTCGACGCCGGCGGCAAGCTGTGGGTCGCCGACCGCGGCAACAGCCGCATCCAGCGCTTCGGCCCCAACGGCGAGCGCCTCGGCATGTTCGGCACGCGCGGGATCGGCGCGGGTCAGTTCATCAACCCGACCGGCGTCGCGGTCGACTGCAGCGGCACGCTGACGGTGACCGACACGCGCAACAACCGCGTCCAGCAGTTCCGTCTCCTCGCGCCCGAGGCGGCGCCGTGCACGCCGCTGGCGCCGATCGGCCATCCGCCGCCGCCGAAGGCGCCGACGCTGCCGCCGCCGCTCGGGCCCGAGCTCGACGTCAAGGTGCTGCGCACCGGCCGGCTCTTCAGCACGCGGGTGCTGCCGCTGCGCGTTCGCTGCGACACGATCTGCCGCGTCAGCGTGACCGCCTCGCTGACCGAGCGCAGCAAGCCGCGCAGGCGCAAGCGCGCGTTCTCGATCAGCCTGCGCCCGGCGACCGCCGGCCTGGCCGCCGGCGAATCGCGGATCGTGCGCGTGCGGCTCACGCGCGGGCAGGTCGCGCGGCTGCGCCGCGCGATGCGCGGCCGCCGCGGGCTGAGCGCGACGCTGCAGGTCGAGGCGACCGCGGACGCGGGCGAGCCGACGACCGTCAGCCGGCGCTTGACCGCCAGCGGATAATCTCAGCGGGGCCGCGCGGGGCGGTCGCAGGACCCTCGGGGGAGACATCCAGCATCGAGCTCTTCGTCACGGCGCCGATCGCGCCACCGGCCATCCGGCGCGTGCTGGCGCCGTGCTCGTCGTCGCGGCGCTGCTCGCGCTGCTGGCCGCCTGCCTGCCGGCGGCCCGCGCCGCCGACGCCGACGGCGACGGCTTCGAGGACGTCCCGGGCGACGTGCTCATCATCGGCGACTCGCTGGCCGTCGGCACGCAGCCGTATCTCGACGAGCTGCTCGCCGGGCGCAACGTCGTGTCCGACGTGCGCAACGGGATCACGACGCCGCAGGGGATGCGCATGCTGCGGATGTCGCTGCGCCGGGTCTCCCCCACCACCGTCGTCGTCAGCCTCGGCTCGAACGACGGCGGCGATCCGCGGCGCTTCGCCAGCCGGCTGCGCCGAACGCTCGCGCTCCTCCCGCTCGATACGTGCGTCATCTGGTCGACGATCGTCCGGCCGCGGCGCAAGGGGCCCTACCGGCCGCTGAACCGGGTGCTGCACGCGCACAAGAAGCGCGAGCCGCGGCTCGTCGTCGTCGACTGGGCCAACGCCGTGAGGGAGGGCTCCGCCGTGCTGCGCGACGGGCTGCACGCCACCCCCTCGGGCTACGCGTACCGCAGCGCGATGATCGCCGACGCGGTGAACGGCGGCTGCCGTGCCCGCTACGCGGCAGCCGCGTAGCACAGGCGCGAGTTGCCGCGGCGCGCGCCGCCGGCCCCGGCGGCGCGCGGCGGGCAGGCGTCAGGAGCCGGCGGCCGGATAGGCGGGCAGCGGATCCGCGAAGCCGAGCTTCGCCGCCGCTGCGTCGAGCGTGTCCGCGACCGTCTGCGCGGCGCCCTCGCTCGCGCCGGCGCCGAACGCCGCCCGGATCGTCCGCAGGTCTGCGGCGGCGAGCTCGCCGTCGAGGCCCCACGAGAACGCGAGCCCCTCGGCACGCTCCTTGGCGCCCTCCGGCGCCTCGACGGCGTACTTCTTCACGGCGAGCGCGAAGATCCGGTTCATCGCCCCGCGCGTCTTCTCGGCGGCGGCGTCGAGCGCGGCGGCGTCCTTCTGCTCGACGGCCTCCCGCGCGTCGGTGATGCCCGCGATGACGTCGTTGCCGAGCTCGTGCTCGTCGAGGCCGAAGTCCTTCGCCCGCTTGGCGGCGGTGGCGACGACGCCTTCGCCCGCGGCGTCGAAGTACGCCCAGACCTCGTCGACGTTGTGGACGGCGCCCTCCTCCGGGTCGAGCTCGCCCGCAGCGAGCTTCTCCTTGGCGCCCTCGAACTCGTGCAGGGCGTGCACCTTCAGCGTGACGACCATCCCCTTGTCGATCCACTGCACGCGCTCCTCGTCGGAGAGCGACGCCGCGGTGCCCTTGCCTGCGAGCGCGTGCGCCACGCGCCTGCCAGCCGGATGATCTTCGGCGAAGCCCGCGAGCGTGCGGTTCGTGCCGTCGCTCTTCTTGGAGAAGCTGCCGTTCGACCAGATCTGCCCGGCCGCCGCGAAGTCCGGCTTCGCGCCCGCCTGCTCGGGCTCGAGCAGGG
>DATMJM010000583.1:0-5229 GCA_035553935.1 Solirubrobacteraceae bacterium | reverse complement strand
AGGACGAGCTGCTGCGCGAGGTCTACCGCCGCTACCTCGACGCCGACCGGACGTTCGTGCCCGTCGGGACGACGCTGCCCGTGCCTTCCGCCTCGCTGCGCGAGTTCCGCCTCGGCGGCGAGATCTGGCGGGAGGAGCTGCATGCCGGCAACGCGCCCGGCACACGCCAGCCGATCTTCCACATCGACATGTTCGTCAGCCTCGCCGGGCGCGGCCCGGACGGCCGCTACCGCCTGCTCGTCGGCGACCCGCGCGAGGCCGCGCGGCTCAGCGGCGAGCCGCTGCAGCCGCACGCGCTGGCGCCGGTCTTCGACGACGTCGCGCGCGCTCTCGTGCGCCGCGGCTTCGCCGTCACGCGCACGCCGCTGCCGCTCGTGTACGCCGACGACACCGACGCCCGCCTGCGCTCCTGGTACTTCGCGACCTCCAACAACGTCCTCGTCCACGCGCCGGCGGGCGAGCGGCCGTCGGTGTTCATCCCGACGTATGCGCACGGGCCGTTCGCCGAGCGCCTCGCCGCCACCGACCGGCGCAACGCCGAGATCTGGGAGGAGCTCGGCTACGACGTCGTGGCGCTCGGCGACTTCCACCCGTTCGCCAGCAACCTGGGGGCCGCGCACTGCATCAAGAAGTACCTGGCGCGCGGCTGAGGAGCCGGTTCGGCGGCCGCCGATGGCGCGTGCGTCGCACCGCCGCCGCGGGTACGCATCGTGTCCGATCAAGCGATCACGAGAGGAGTGAGCATGGCCGGCAGCGAGGGCACCATCACGACCGACCACGATGAGATCCGCAGCTGGGCGGAGGCGCGCGACGGGAAGCCCGCGTGCGTACGCGGAACCGGCGGCGAGGAAGCCGATCCCGGGATCCTGCGCATCGATCTGCCGGGCGGCGCCGGGACAGAGTCGCTCGAGCACATCGGCTGGGACGACTGGTTCGAGAAGTTCGACGAGCAGCAGCTCGCCGCCGTCCTTCAGGAGCGCAAGGCCGACGGCGAGGACGGCACGTTCGTCAAGCTCGTCAGCCGCGACAAGGTCGTCGCCGACTGATCAGCCGCGCGAGCGCCCGCCGATGCCGGTCAGCAGCTCGCGCACCCGCGCGGGTCCGGCGCCGCCGGGCTCGAGCGGAGCCGTGTCGAGCCCCGCGCCGCGCCGCATGCCGTCGATGAGCTCGAGCAGCGCCTCTCCGGCGGTGCGCGTCGGCGCCCAGCCCAGCTCGTAGCGGGCGCGCGTCGTGTCCATCAGCGGCACCCCGAGCGCGAGGTCCAGCCAGCCGGGCGGCGTGGGCTGCAGCCGCAGCTTCCACGACAGCTCGACGGCGGCCCGCAGCGGGCGCGCCGGAACCGGGACCGGCCGGGCGTGCAGCAGCCGGCCGAGCTCGGGCGGATCGAGCACCGGATCGGCGGCGACGTTGAACGCGCCGCGCACGTCGTGCATCACCGCCAGCCGGTATGCCTCGCCGATGTCCAGGGAGTGCACGGCCTGGAAGCGCAGGCGGTCGATCATGGGCACGACAGGGATGAGCCGGCGGCGCAGCAGCGGCGTCGGCAGCAGCGGCCCGGCGAACAGCCGGCGGATCCCCGAGGCGGCGTCGCCCTTGAAGATGAGCCCCGGTCGCAGGCGCACGACGCGCATGTCGGGGTGGGCGCCCTCGAACTCGTCGAGGATGCGCTCGACCTCGGACTTGTCGCGGGAGTAGAACGACGTCGGGATGCCGCCGGTCGGCCAGCTCTCGTCGACGAGCCGGTCCTTCGGGCCCGGCGAGTAGGCGCCGACGGACGACGCGTAGACGAGAGCCGGCACTCCCGCCGCGGCAGCCGCCGCGAACACGCGCCGCGAGCCCTCGACGTTGACGGTGCGCGTCTCGCTGCGGTCGTGCGAGGGCTGGATGAGCCAGGCGAGGTGGACGACGACGTCCGCGCCGCGCAAGGCCTCCGTCAGGTCGTCGCGGGTCACGTCGGCGCAGACCCAGCGCGTGCGGTCGAAGGAGAGGTTCGGCCGGCGGCGCGCGATCCCGACGATCTCGTCGGCGCCGCCGGCACGGCTGAGCGCCGTCAGCAGGCTGGTGCCGACGTTGCCGGTCGCGCCGGTGATCGCGACGCGCATCAGAGCAGCTCGGGCGGCGGGGTGCGGCGCTCGGGCCGCGTACGGGCGGTGCGTGCGCTCGTGGTGCGCATCGCGCGGACGGCGTTCGCCATGGCCGCCTGCATCGCGCGGCGCTGCGCCGCGGCATTTCGCGACGGGAGCGCACGAGGATCGAGGACCGGGCGGAGCGGCTCGGGACCGTCGGGCTGGGCGTGAGCCACGGCAAGCGCCTACCCGGTGCGGCGCCCGGCGCAACCCGTATATGCGTCCGCGGGCGCGCCGCCGCTCATGGCCGCTCGCAGAGCCACATCTCGTGTCCCGGGCGGGACACGATCCGCAGGCCGCAGGAGCGCAGCATCGCCTCGACGCAGGCGGCGTTCGGCGCCCACCAGTTCGTCGCGTCGCCCGCCAGCTCGTGCTCGACGAACGCCATCGCCGGCCAGCCGGGCGCCCGCAGCGCCTCACGCTCGCCGAGCGCGAGGTCGGCCGGCGCCTCCACGCGCTCGTCGCCCGGCATCGTCAGCGTTTGCACGACGATCGTCCCGCCGACGAGCGGTGCGATGAGGTCCAGCGCCAGGAGCGGGTGGCGCAGGTGGTACAGGACGCCGAGGAACAGGACCACGTGGAAAGACTCGCCGGCGAGCCGGCCGAGGTCGTAGACGCCCAGCCGGCGCAGCTGCACGCGGTCGGTGAGCCCGAGCTCGCCGGCAGCCCAGCTCGCCTGGCGCAGGTAGTGCTCGTCGACGTCGATCGCCAGCACGTCTGCGCCGCGGCGCGCGAGCTCGAAGGAGTAGAAGCCGGCGTTGCAGCCGATGTCCAGCGCGCGCGCGCCGCGCAGGTCCGCGGGAAGGTGCGGCGCGATCTGGGCCCACTTGTAGGCCGGGAAGTCGCCGAGCGGGTGGTCGGGCGCGGTTCGCCGGCCGCCCGGCAGGTGGAGGTTGTGAAACCAGGGCGCGAGCTCCGGAGCGGCGGCGCCTCGGCCGTCGGATTGCAGCGTGCTCATGCGCGGCTCAGCGCTCCCTCGAGATCGCGCTCGAGCTGCACGGCCCGGGCCTCGGCCCTGTGCTCTGCCAGGACGCGCTCGCGCGCACGGCGGCCGAGCGCCCGCCGCGCCGGCTCGCCCGTGTCCGCCAGGGCGAGCAGGACGTCGCGCGTCTCGTGCGCGACGACGATCTCGCGTCCCGGCCGGAAGAACGTCTCCAGCCCGTCCCACGCGTCGGAGATCACCGGGACGGCGCACGCGGCCGCCTCGAAGAGCCGCACGCTCGGCGACCAGCCGGCCGCCACCATGTCGGCCCGCGTCACGTTGACGGTGTAGCGCTGCGCGGCGTAGAACGCCGGATGGTCGCCCGGCGCGAGGTGCTCGATGCGCTCGACGTTCTGCGGCCAGTCGACCGCCTCCGGGTACTGCGGGCCAGCGACGACGCAGCGCAGGCGCGGGTCGCGGCGCGCGGGCTCCAGCAGCAGCCGCTCGAGCGCCGGCTGGCGGTCGGCGGAGTACGTGCCGAGGTAGCCCAGGTCCCAGCGCAGCGGCACGTCGAGCACCGGGTAGGCATCCGGATCGACGAGGCAGTGAAACGCGCGCGCGCATGGCGATCCGAGCTCCTGCTCGATGCGCCGCAGCGTCGGCCCGCCGGTGAACGAGAGATACAGGCGATAGGCGCGCGCGAGCTCGCGCGTCAGGTACTCGCAGTCGCCGCGCTCCAGGGCGGCGAGCGTCACCGGCGTGTCGATGTCGTAGAACGCCGCAACGCCGCGCGCCGTCTCGACCACCCATCCGCCGACGGCGATCCCGTCGGGCACGTAGGAGCCCACGATCACCGCGTCGGCGTCGCGCACCGCACCTGCGTGCTCGCGGCGCAGCTCGTCGAGCGATCCGTACAGCGCGGTCGTGCCCCACGGCGGTCGTGGCAGGTCGCGCTGCGCCGCGTACCACGGCACGTCGCGCTCGAGGAACAGCACGTCGTGGCCGCGCGCGGTCAGCGCCCGGACGAGGCCGCGGAAGTTCGTCGCGTGCCCGTTGCCCCACGACGATGTGATCGACAGGCCGAGGATTACGATCCTCATGCCAGGATCGCCTCCACCTGCGCGGCGCGCTGCATGTAGGTGTGCTGCGCCAGGATGCGCTCGCGCGCGGCTGCGCCGATCGCGCGCGCCCGCTCCTCGTCCAGGCCGTCGAGCAGCTCGGCGACATGCGGGCCGTCGCGCGCGACGAGGACCTCGCGATCGGGCTCGAGAACCTCGTCGATCCCCTCCCACTCGTCGGTGATGAGGCATGCGCCCGCGCCGGCCGCCTCGAACACCCGCGTCGCCGGCGAGAAGCCGTTGCTCGCCATGCTCTCGCGGCTGACGTTCAGCACGCTGAGCG
The DNA here is from genome assembly GCA_035553935.1 of Solirubrobacteraceae bacterium. Taxonomy (GTDB): domain Bacteria; phylum Actinomycetota; class Thermoleophilia; order Solirubrobacterales; family Solirubrobacteraceae; genus CADCVQ01. The sequence continues at coordinate 780 of DATMJM010000583.1, read as the reverse complement.
CCGAGCAGTTCAGAGCGTTGTGGTCGGTCGGGGGCACGTGCCCGAGGTAGCGCAGGTTGCCGTTCTCGCGCCGCACGCGATCGTCCCAGCCGTTGCCGCCGAGCAGGAACCGGCGGTCCGGCGCGGCGGCGACCGCGCCGAAGAAGAACTCCTCGACGCGCGCCTCGCGGTCCGGCAGGCGGTTGCCGAGGAAGGAGAGGTCGGCGCGCAGTGCCGCGCGCGGCGCCACGGGGTGGTGCGTCGTCGGGTCGAGCGCGTTCGGCACCGGGATGCAGTCGCGCGCGCCGAGCGCGCGGTAGCGGCGCACGACAGGGCGGCCGCCGCCGTAGGTCAGCACGAGGTCGAAGTCGGCGATCCGCCTGCGCAGGGCGTCGTCGGGATCGGCCTCCATCCGCGCGAGCGTCGCGGGCGCATCGACGTCCCAGTAGATCGTGACGGGCGCGCGGAGGTCGAGCAGCGCCTGCTCGAGCAGCTCGTCGAACACGCCGACGCCGCTGCACTTCACCACGACGTCGGGCCTGTGCTCTCCCGCCGCCTGCACGGCGCGCAGCACCTGCTGCTCGCTCTGCGCCGGGTAGATCGACACCCGCGCGTAGTCGGGATCTTCGATGTCGCGGTGCTCCTGGCGGTCGAAGGCGATCGGCTCGTGGAACTCGATCTCGTGGCCGCGCTCGTGCAGGCAGCGCAGCAGGCCGCGGTAGTACGTGCAGGCGCCGTTCCAGTACGCCGACACGAGGCTCGAGCCGAAGAACGCGAACCTCATGCGGCGGCCTCCGCGCC
>DATMJM010000582.1:0-2068 GCA_035553935.1 Solirubrobacteraceae bacterium | reverse complement strand
GGGGCGGCGGCTGTGGCTGGATGCGGCGCACGACGTCCCTCCCGCCGGGAGCGGAAGCGGGCGCGCGCGGGGCGCTGGCGGCGGTGCGGCCGGGCCGCGGCCTGTCGGCCGGCGGCGGACGGCCCGCACCAGCGGGACCGCGCTGCGCCCGCGCCGGTCGCGCGGCGGACGGCTTCGGCGTGCGTGGCTGGCGGCGAGGGGGCGGCTGTGGTTGGGCATGTTCGGCCTGCGGTGCGGTGGCGGGTGCTGCGGGTCGGGCCGGCGGCACGGCGGGCGACGGCGGCGGCCGGCCCGCGCGCCGCGCCTCGCGCTCGAGGCGCGCGCGCTCGCGCTCCTCAGCGGTCCGTTCGCGGCCCGGACCGGGTTCGTCTCGGCGTGACCTGCTCATCTAGGCGTCCGTATTCGCCATGAACGCTACCCGGCCTCCCGCGCATCGTGCGCCGCAAGCCAGCCCGTCAGCATGTGGGCGGCGGCCCGCGAGTCCTCCGAGGACGTCGGATCGCCGGGATCGCGGCTGGCGATCAGCGTCGTGAAGCGCTCGTCGTAGAGCTCGACGGGAACGTCGACGCGCTCGGCGAGCCGCGCCGCCCACGCGCGCGTCTCCGCGGTCTGCGCCGAGTCCGCGCCCGACAGCGACAGCGGCAGGCCGACGACGACGCGCGCGACGCGGCGCTCGCGCACGAGGTCGGCGACGCGGGCGAGGCCCTTGCGCGTGGCGGGCCGCAGGACCGGCTCGATCGGCGTCGCGAGCGTTCCGGTGGGATCGCTGAGCGCGCAGCCGCAGCGCGCGGCACCGTAGTCGAGCGCGAGGACACGGCGGCGCGCGTCAGCCAAGCGCGGCTTCGATCGCCGCGCGTGCGGCGGCGATCGCCTCGGGGAGCTTGGCCGGGTCGCGACCGCCGGCCTGGGCCATCGTGTCACGTCCCCCTCCCCCGCCTCCTGCGGCCTCGGCGGCCGCCTTGACGACCGCGCCGGCCCTCACGCCGCGCTCGACGAGCGCGGGCGTCACGGCGGCGACGAGATGTACGCGCCCGTCGACGGACGCGCCGAGCACCGTCGCCGACTCCTCGCCGAGCTTGCCCTTGATGCGATCGGCGACGTCCATCAGCTCCTTCGCGCCGCCGGCGCCGGTCACGATCTCGGCCACGACGTCGGCGCCGGCGATGCGGATCGCGGCCGCCGCCAGCGCGTCGGCGTCCACGCCGGCGCCGTTGGCGGAGGCCGCCTTCGCCGCCGCCTGCCGCGCGCGCTCGCGCAGCTCGGCGACCGCCTCGGGCAGATGCTCGACCTGCGTCTTCAGCAGGGCGGCCGCCTCGCGCGCCTTGACGTCCGTCGCGCGCAGCGCCTCGACCGCCGCCGCTGCCGTGATCGCCTCGATGCGCCGCACATTCGCCGCGCTGGAGCTCTCGCCGAGCAGCTTGAAGACGCCGATCTCGGCGGTCGACCGCACGTGCGTGCCGCCGCACAGCTCGCGCGAGTACTCACCGGCGCCGATCTGCACCATCCGCACGACATCGCCGTACTTCTCGCCGAACAGCGCCATCGCGCCGAGCGCGCGCGCCTCCTCGAGCGTCGTGGTGATCGGCCGCACCTGGTCGTTGCGCAGGATCCACTCGTTGACGCGATCCTCGATCGCCTGCAGGTCGTCCGGCGAGATCCGCTCGCCGTGGGAGAAGTCGAAGCGCAGCTTGTCGGGGCCGACGTAGGAGCCGGCCTGGCGCACGTGGGTGCCGAGCCGCTCGCGCAGCGCGGCGTGCAGCAGATGCGTGGCGGTGTGGTTGGCAGCGGTCGCGATCCGCGCGGCGCGATCGACGCGCGCCACGACGCGCTCACCCGGCTTCAGCGCGCCGCGCTGCACCTCCACGACGACGGCCTGATCGTCGCCGACGCGCACGACGTCGACGACGCGGGTGGCGCAGTCGCCGCTTTCGCACTCGATCGTGCCGCTGTCGGCGACCTGACCGCCGCCCGTCGCGTAGAACGGCGACTCGGCGAGCTTGACGAGCACCTTCTCGCCGTCGGCCTCGACGCTGCCGACGGTCGTGTGCTGCTCGAGCGCCTCATAACC
>DATMJM010000581.1:0-2235 GCA_035553935.1 Solirubrobacteraceae bacterium | reverse complement strand
GCAGCCGAGCCGAACGGCAGTTCGGCTCGGCTGCTAGGCTGCTCGTCTCCAGCGGGTGAACACCCGGCGCTCGTCGCGCCTCCGCCCGCCGCAAACGACCGGCCGCCTGCGCCGCGCGCAAGTCGCGTGACGCCTCTGGGCCGTTGGAAGGGCAACAAACGAATGCGTCTTAGAACCATGGGCGCCGTCTGCGCTGCGTGCGCAGCCACGGCGTCCACTCCCACCGCAGTCGCTCAGTCGCCCACGAGCAACCCGTCGCTGGCCGCCGTCGCGGCCGCGCCGCCGGGCGACATGCACCGGGCCGCCAAGGACCGGCTGATCGACCGCAACATCTTCCTGTCCAAGCGCCTTGCCGGCGTACGCGAGTCGAAGTTCTCGCGCGCGGACCGGCGGAAGCGACGGGCCGCGCTGCGCCAGCACACGCTGCCGGAGCTGCGCAGGTCCACCAAGCGCGTGGCGCGCAAGGTCCGCAGCGCGCGCCGCAAGACGCGCGAGGAGCGCTACGGCGGGGCGCCGAACGTCCCGATCCCGGCCGTGCTCAAGTCGATCGCGCAGTGCGAGTCCAACGGCGACCCACGGGCGATCTCGCCCGGCGGCACGTACCGCGGCAAGTACCAGTTCTCCTTCTCGACGTGGGCTGCCGTGGGCGGCGACGGTGACCCCGCCGCCGCGTCGGAGACCGAGCAGGATCGCCGCGCGGCGATCCTCTACCGCACCGGCGGACCGGGCCATTGGCCGGTCTGCGGGCGCTGACGCAGGACACCGGGCCACGCCCGGGGCCCGGCGGCCGCGCCGCCGGGCCCGTTCGTGCGCCTGGGAGCGCGCGCGTACTAGGCTCAGCGCGCATGGATCCCGCCGCGCTGCGCGCCGAGTTCCCCGTCCTCGATGAGCTCGCCTACCTCAACGCCGGCACGTGCGGCCCGCTTCCCGTTGCGGCGGTGCAGGGCGCGGCAGGCGTGCTCGAGATGGCCGCCCGCGAGGGCCGCAGCCAGAAGTACTTCGAGTCGACGATGGCGTCGCGCACGACGCTGCGCAGCGCCTACGCGCAGCTGCTCGCGGGCGACCCCGACGACGTCGCGCTGACGACGTGCACGAGCGAGGGCATCGTCCGCGTCCTCGCTGCGCTGGACCTGCAGCGCGGAGACGAGGTGCTCACCTCCGACGAGGAGCATCCAGGCGTGCAGGGGCCGCTCGCGGCTGCGCGCCAACAGCGTGGTGTCGCGATCCGCGTCGTGCCGTTCGCGCAGATCGCCGCCGCGATCGCGCCGTCCACGAAGCTCGTCGCATGCTCGCACGTGAGCTGGGTCAGCGGCCGGGTCGCGTCGGACCTGACGCGCGCCGAGGTCCCGGTCCTGCTCGACGGCGCGCAGGGGGTCGGCGCGGTGCCGACGGACGTCGCCGCGCTGGGCTGCGCCTTCTATGCCGGGTCTGGGCAGAAGTGGCTCTGCGGCCCGGTCGGCAGCGGCATGCTGTGGATCTCGCCGCAGTGGCGCGAGCGGCTGCCGGCGAGCGGGCCGACCTACCTCAACCTCGACAACCCGGCCGCCGGCCTGGACGCGGTCCCCCACGCCGGCGCGGCTCGCCACGACGCCTCCGCGCTCAGCCATGAGACGACGGCGGCCGCCGTGGCGGCGCTTGGCGTGCTCGGCGGGGCCGGCTGGGACGCGGTGCACGACCGTGCCGCGACGCTGGCGGCCGAGCTCGCCGCCGCCCTCGCCGACAGCGGCCGCGAGGTGGCGCCGCGCGACCGCACGACGCTCGTCTCGTGGGAGGACGCCGATCCGGCGGCCACCCGGGCGCGGCTCGCTGCGGCCGGCGTCGTGATCCGCGACCTGCCCGCAACCGGCCTGCTGCGGGCGTCCGTCGGCGCCTGGAACGACAGCACCGACATCGAGCGGCTGCTCTCGGCGCTGCCGTGACGGCGACCGCTTGCGACCGGCCGCCTCGGCGAGCACCGGAGGTCGTTTCACATCAGAAAGGTTGCGCCGCATCTCTCGTACAGTCAGGGCCGGCACGTGTGCCCCTCTGTGACAGTGAGATCCAGCCGCAGGGTGAGACCTGCCTGCGACAGATCGCGCGTGGCCACAGCCGCTAGCCGATCGGGTAGTCCTGCGTCGCGTAGTTGACTTGCGCCCGCGTCGTCGTTGATGGTTGACGTCCGGGCGGCAACCGAGGCGGCGGCCATGCAACTGAAATCTCTCTCCGCGCAGAGTGAGCGGGCGGCACGATCTGAGG
>DATMJM010000580.1:0-3259 GCA_035553935.1 Solirubrobacteraceae bacterium | reverse complement strand
GTGTTGGGGCGTGTTGGTGGTCATGGTGGTGTGTGGGCTGGGGTCGGGCGGCCGGCGCGCGATGGCAACGACTGGCTGGTCACTCTGAGATTCGCGGGTCGGTACCGCATGACAGTGTCCGGTCGTGAGCTGCCTCGCACTAGAGTCGCGAGTTGAGATCGCATAGAAGACGTCGAGGGTTCTCCGGTGGATCGGCGCCGGCCGCCCGGCCCCAGCGGGTGTTGGTGTTCAGGCAGCGGCGGTCTGTTGGTTGCGCAGGGGCTGGTGGGTCATCGCGGCCCACACAAATCCGGTGAGCTCGCGCGCGATCGCGACGTTCGTGACGGTCGAGCGCTTGCCGTGCTCGGCGAGTGTTCGGTGGCGGTGATGCAGGCGGACCTGGGCTTGCCAGGCGCGCGTGTTGACGTCGGCGGGAACACGGTCGGCGAGCCGGTTGGCGCGCTGGCTGCGGCGCGGTCTGTGACGGTAATGCCAGGCCGCTTCGACCAAGAGCCGGCGGGCGTGCTGGTTGCCGCACTTGCTGATGTGGCCGCGGTGTTGCTGATCGCCGGAGGAGTACTCCGATGGCGTCAGGCCGAGGTAGCTCATCAGCTCGCGCGCCGACCCGAAGCGCCGAAAGTCGCCGATCTCGGCGAGCAGCCCGAGCGCTGTCCGCGTCGAGATTCCGCGAAAGCAACACAGCCACGCGACGGCGTCAGACCATGGCTCGCGTGCGGCGATCTGCTCGAGCTCGTGATCGACGACGGCGATCTGCGCGTCGAGGCTGTCCAGCTGGGCGAGCATGTGATCGACGGCGCGCTGCGCAAGCTCGTCGGCCAGGCGCTGGCGGCGCACCCACGCGTAGCGCGCCAGCGTCCAGGACTTCTTTCCTTCACGGAAGATGTGAAGATGTGGCCGTAGCGCAGCAGCGCCTTGGCGATGCGATGGCGCGCCGCGCGGCGTGCGCAGACCAAGTCGTCGCGGCAGCGCCCAGATCACGCAGGCCCTCCTGCTGCGGCGTGGGCGCCTGCACGAACGTCAGCTCGCCGGCGCGATACAGGCGCACGAGCTTCTTGGCGTCGCGCCGGTCGGTCTTGACGCGATCACCGGCACGCACGGGCACCAGCGACGGCGCGATCACGTCGCACGCCACACCCAGGCGTCCGAGCAGCCGCAGCAAGTCAAAGCCGCACGGCCCGGCCTCGTAGCTGACGGCAAGACCGTCGGGCCCGCCGAGGCGATCGATGAAGCGGCGGATCGCCCGCTCGGTGTTCTCGATGCGCTGCACCTGCGGGCGGCCGCCGACCGGCGGCAGCGTCGCGGCGACGATCGAGTGCTTGTGCACGTCCAGGGCAATCCACAGGCGCACCTGCTCAGGGGCGGTCGAGCTAACGTCCGGCATGGGCTGGTCCTCCGTCGTATGCGGCTCTGGCCGAAGCGGCCCTCTCAACACCGCAACAGTCAACCCGCGACAGATGCGACGCGCGAGGGCCAGCCCTCGACCGCGTCCATGCTGACTAGTTCGTTGACATGCGCCACCCGGCCGGATCGGCACGGCGACGGAGGTCCGATGCCTCGGTACTTGCGCGCCTGGGCTCATCGCAGGGGCATTCTCGCGCCAGCCGCCCCTAATCAGGATGGCGAGTCGTGGCAACCATCAAATTCCTGGCGAGTTATTGGCGAGCGGCGGGTCTGAAACAAGCTTATTTGCAGGGGTCTTTGTGACCTGAGCCGAGGTCTACGGAACCGAAGGTCAGAGGTTCGAATCCTCTCGGGCGCGCTACCTGTCTCGGAAGATCATGAGCATTTGCAGCGACTTCGTTCCTGGCGCTCATGACGCGAGTTCGTGGCTCGGAAGTCCGTGAGCGGTTCTGGCCGAGTTTCTGGCGAGTTTCTGGCGAGTGCGCGCAGGCCCAGAGAGCCTGCTGATCGACGCCAGCACCACGCGGTTCGTGGCTCGGGCGGCGCACTTTCGTCATTGACTGGCACGGGTCCGGCGGTTCACCGTAGGGTGCGATGACCACCGGCGTGAGGCTGCCGTGCGGCGCGACGGCGACCCGCGAAATCGTCGCATTGCGCTTGCCCCCGATCGTCACTTGGGCATCCGATTCGCAACGCGCCGCAGGTGGCGCATGACCGGCGGCGCAGAGGCGGCTGACCGCCACGAGAGGCAAGCGCGCTGCTCGCGGCCGTATGAGAGGCCCAGGCAGGTTCTGGGCGTTTCGTCGCGCTGGACTGCATAGTCGCTGTCTCGTCACCGCAGCGGATCCTGACGGCGCGGCGGGCCATTCCCTCGTTGCGCAGGACAACGACAGGCGCATAGCCGGTAGAGCAGTCCCGCGGTAATGGAGCGCGGCGTCTGCGTGGCTCCGAATCGCCGAATCAGGCGGTTTGCAGCAGATTCCTGTGCCTCCTTGCGGCCGGCCGATACGTCGTTCGCAATCGACGTCACCCTCTTTGAGCACCGCGAGCAGTATCAGTCCAGTATGGGAGCGGGTCAGCTGATCCGCTGGACGCCGAGCTCATGGGCGACCGCGTCCATGTAGCCGTCCTCGAAGCGCTTCAGCGCGCCGAGCTCGTGGGCGATCTCGGGCGAGTGCATCTGCGCGTCGCTGGTGATCGGCTCCTCGTTCCAGCTGCGCCGGATGATGCCGCCCGCGATATCCCGGGTCTTGGCGACGAGGCCTCGGTACGCGGCGGCCACGCGCCCGGAGCGCTCCCGGCCGATCAGGGCTTCGTAGTAGGAGATGTCCTTCTGGATCTCGCGCATCGCTTCGGACAGGCGCACCCGCTCGCCGGGGCGGTCGCTGATGTTGCGACGGCGGATCGCGAAACGCCATCTCCTTGTAAGGCTGTACCGCAGCCCAGCCCCCGGCGCAGAGCTCGCGCAGGCGCTCGCGCCGGGCGCTGCGCGCGTCGCACCAGAGCTTGATCATCACGCCGGCGAAGGCGATGGCGGCGACGATCAGGGGCACGATCACCTTCCAGTCGACGACGCCCGGTGGGGCTTGGGCGGCCGCGGTCAGCATGTCTTGCTCCGCGACCGCTGCTGGTGTGAGACCTCCTCGCCGAGCCACTCACCGGTCTCTCGGTACCAGGCCTCCTTGAACAGGTGGACGGGGGCCATCTCGATCAAGGTGAGCAGGCCGTCGCGGACACCCATCGCGGCTCAGGGGGGTCATCGGAATACCAGATGCACAGCGAGGGTCGCCGCAGTGGATCCTTGTGGTGCGGCGAGTAGCGGCGAACGCGTTCGGTCGCGCCGTCGGGATGACGTAGG
>DATMJM010000579.1:0-14039 GCA_035553935.1 Solirubrobacteraceae bacterium | reverse complement strand
GCGTGGACGCGAGGTTCGAGCGCGCCGTCAGCGCCTCGGGGTGCTCCTCGCCGTGCACGCGCGCGGTGTCCTCGACGAGCTCCTCCTCGAGCTCGATCGCCTCGTCGTTGCGGCCCGCCTGCCACAGCGCCATCGCGATGTCGGCGCGAGCGTGCAGCGTGCCCGGATGGTCGGGACCACGCTGGTCGAGGCTGTTGGCCAGTACGCGGCGCAGGTCCGCGAGGTGGCTCTCCATCTCCTGGTCGCGCTGCGCGCGCGCCTCCTCGGGGGTCTGTTGGGGATCGCGCAGGATCCGGTCCTCGCCGCCGAAGATCGGCTGCTTGACGGTCCCGGCGGGTGGCGGCTCGGGCGGCGCCGACGGGGCGTCCGGCGCGCGCTCCTCGAGCGCGACGTCGGCGGTCGGCGCCTGCGCTGTCGCGGGCGGCGTCACCGCGCCGCCCTGCCTGCGGACAACCCTGCTCTTGCTCTTCTTGCCTCGCGCCATCGCCGTGCCTCCTCGCCTGCTCGCACCGACGAGGACAAATCTAGCGACGAGTCCGCGTCAGGCGGTGACCAGGTACTCGCGCGCCTCGTCCTCGGCCGCGGCGAACTCGCAGCAGAGATCCATCAGCGGGCCGGCAAGCGCGCGCAGGCGCGCGATGCGGTCGCGCTCCTCGGGCGGCTGGTAGCTGTCGTTGTCGCGCTCGGTGACATACGCGCCCGAGATCTGGCACAGCATCCGGCCCTGGTCGCGGCTGAGCGTCAGCGGCGCCTCCGGACGGTGCCGGCGCTCTGCGTCGAGCAGGTCGTCGAGGGTCATGAGCGCGCGCAGCTCGTGCACGGCCACGGCGTCCTCGACGCCGTGGCGCCCGATCTCCTCGCGCCGCCAGGCGAGCGCTTCGCTGAGCGACTCGCTGTCCTGCTGGCCGATGACCGCGTCGCAGACCACGCTGCGCCCGTCCGGTGCGATGCGATAGTTGCGATCCATGAACGCGCTGGTACCCATTTCTCGATGATCGGCATTCCCGCCGGGCAACGTTATGTACGAGCGGCCGAGATCCGACGGATGTGCCCGCCCGCCGGGCCTACCCCGTAAGAGCGGCCTCGCAGGCCTGTGATACGTCGGCCGCGAAGCCGTCGACCTCGTCGGGCGTCGTGTCCCAGGAGCACATCAGCCGCACCTCGCCGGTCGCGGCGTCCCACGTATAGAAGGGCCAGCGGCGCTGCAGCTCGGCGGCCACGCCCGGCGGCAGGATCGCGAAGACGCCGTTGGCCTGGACGGGCTGTGTCAGGCGCACGCCGGCGATCTCGAGCAGCGCGTCCGCCAGCCGCGCGGCCATCGCGTTGGCATGGGCGGCGTTGCGGCGCCACAGGTCGCCCTCGAGCAGCGCGATGAACTGCGCCGCGAGGAAGCGCCCCTTCGAAGCCAGCTGCAGCGTCTGCTTGCGCAGGAACGCAAAGCCCTCGGCCGGGGCGGGATCGCAGAACACGACGGCCTCGCCGACCAGCAGCCCGTTCTTCGTGCCCCCGAACGAGACGGCGGTGGCTCCGACGTCCGTGGTGATCGCCCGCAGCGAGACGTCGAGCGCGGCGGCGGCGTTCGCGAGTCGCGCACCGTCGATGTGCAGCGCCAGTTCGTGCTCGTCGCAGACGTCGGCGAGCGCGCGCAGCTCAGCCGGGCTGTAGCGGGTGCCGAGTTCGGTGCTCTGCGTGACGCTCACGACGCGCGGCTGGACGGCATGCTCGTCGCCGCGGCGCCCGAGCTGGCGCTCGACGATGTCGGGCGTCAGCTTGGCGTCCGCTGTCGCGACGGCCTGCAGCTTGACGCCGGCGATGGCCTCGGGTGCTCCGCCCTCGTCGACGTTGACGTGCGCCTGGGCAGCGCAGATCACCGACTCCCAGGGACGGCACAGCGCGCGCAGGCACAGCACGTTCGCCGCGCTGCCGTTGAAGACGAGGTGCGCGACCGCCTGCTCACCGAACTGCTCGCGCAGCAGCTCCCGGGCGCGGGCCGTCCAGGGATCGGCGCCATATGCCACGGCGTGCTCGTGGTTGGCCGCGGCGATCGCGGCGAGCACCTCGGGATGCGCGCCGGCGTAGTTGTCGGATGCGAAGCCCTTCACGCAGCTCAGCGTAGTGCCGGCCGTGCGGTGCCGGCCTGCGCTGTACAACTTGGGCGATGTGCGCCGAACCCTTCAGCGCGATGCGCGATCGCGAGCTCGCCGTCGAGCGGCTGCGGCCAGAGGCCGGTCGCCAACCGGCGGGACCGGCGAGCACCGCCGGCGGCGCCGTCCCAGCGCCGCTCGACGGGCGCGCGCTCGTCCTTGCCGGTATCGGCAGAAGCGGCGAGGAGCCAAAGTTCTGTTCGCCGGACGCCGGCGACGTGCGCGCCGACCCGCGCGGCGGGGAGCCGGCGCTGTGAGGGTCGGCGTCCCCACCGAGATCAAGACCGATGAGTTCCGCGTCGCGATCACGCCGGCGGGCGTGCGCGAGCTGGCGACGCACGGCCACGAGGTGCTCGTGCAGGCCGGTGCAGGCCTCGGCAGCGCGATCGAGGACGTCGAGTACGAGGCGCAGGGCGCGCGGGTCGTGGCCGACGCGGCGACCGTCTGGGGCGAGGCCGAGCTCGTGCTGAAGGTCAAGGAGCCCCAGCCGGCGGAGGTCGCGCTGCTGCGCCGGGGCCAGACGCTGTTCACCTACCTGCACCTCGCCGCCGCACCGCAGCTCGCGAGCGCGCTGTGCGCGTCCGGCGCGACCTGCATCGCCTACGAGACCGTCGAGGATGCGCGCGGCCGCCTGCCGCTGCTGGCGCCGATGAGCGAGGTCGCGGGCAAGATCGCCACGCAGGCCGGCGCCTTCATGCTCGAGAAGCCGCTCGGCGGCCGCGGCGTGCTGCTCGGCGGCGTCCCCGGCGTCGCGGCCGCGACCGTGCTCGTCATCGGCGGTGGCGTCGTCGGAACGAACGCGGCGCTGATCGCGATCGGGATGCAGGCCGACGTGTTCGTCTTCGACCGCTCGCTCGACCGCCTGCGCGAGCTCGACCTGATCTTCGGCGGGCGTGCCTCGACGGTGCACTCGTCGACGCTCGCCATCGAGCAGATGCTGCCGCAGGCGGATCTCGTCATCGGCGCCGTGCTGATCCACGGCGCGCGCGCGCCGCGCGTCATCACGCGCGAGCAGCTGGCGCTGATGAAGTCGCGCGCCGTGCTCGTCGACGTCTAGATCGACCAGGGCGGCTGCTTCGAGACGTCGCGCCCGACGACGCACTCCGACCCGACGTTCCAGGTCGACGACGTCACGCACTACTGCGTGACGAACATGCCGGGCGCCGTCCCGGTGACGGCGACCTGGGCGCTGACGAACGCGACCCTTCCGTTCGTCCTCAAGCTCGCCGGCCTCGGCGTGCAGCGCGCGCTGCGCGAGTGCCCCGAGCTGCGCCTGGGCGTCAACGTGGCCGACGGGCAGATCATGCATCCCGCGGTCGCCGAGGCGCTCGGCGTGTTTGCCGCAGGAGAGCCGATCCGCTGAGCAGCGCGTCGACGCGTGTCGGGCTCCGCCGCCGTCCTCGCGCCCGGCAGTAGCCCGGCGCATGACGGCGCCCGCGGGGCTGCCGGCCTCAGGCGACGGCGTGCGACGCCGCGAGGACCTCGAGCAGCGCGGCGGCCGCATGCGGGCAGAACTGCGCTCCCGCCTCGCGGCGGATCTCCTCGCGGGCCGCGGCCGCCGGCATCGCGCGACGGTACGGACGGGTCGACGTCATCGCGTGATAGGCGTCGCAGACGAGCGCGATCCGGCTGGCGATCGGGATCTCCTCGCCCGCCAGGCCGTCCGGATAGCCGCGGCCGTCCCAGCGCTCGTGCTCGGCGCGGACCGCCGGCGCGAGGTGGGCCAGCTCGGGCATCGATCCCAGGATCTGCGCGCCGACGACCGGGTGCTGGCGCATGAGCATCTGCTCGTGGCTCGTGAGCGGCCCGCCCTTGCGCAGGATCGCATCCGGGATCGCGATCTTGCCGAGGTCGTGCAGGAGCGCAATGTGCTCGACCTCGCTCGTCGCGGCGGCGTCGAGCTCGAGGCGCCGGGCGACGCCGCGGGCCAGCGTGACGACCTCGCGCGAGTGCATCGCCGTATAGCTGTCGCGGGCGTTGACGGCCGCGAGCAGGGCGCGCAGGCTTGCCATCTCGGCGCCGGCGTCGACGTCGGGCGTGGGCGCCGCGACGACCTCCCCCCGCTGGTTGCGGTCCTGCTTGACGGCGTACATCGCTTGGTCGGCAGCCTCGAGCGCCTCGTTGACGCCGCCGGTGCAGCGATCCAGCAGCGTCACGCCGACGCTGATCGGCAGGCTGGCGCGCTCCTGGATGGCCTCGACCGCCGAGCGCAGATCGGCGGCGAGATCCGCAGCCAGGCGCTCGACGTCATCCTCCTCGACCCCGAGCAGGAGCGCCGCGAATTCGTCGCCGCCCAGACGCGCTGCGCGGTCGCTGGCGCGCAGCCGCGACGAGAGCGCCTCGCCGAGCGCGCAGAGCACCTCGTCGCCGGCGAGATGGCCCAGGACGTCGTTGACCTGCTTGAAGCCGTCGATGTCCATCAGCACGAGCGTCGCGTGCTCGTCGTAGCGCCGGCAGCGGTCGAGCTGATAGGCGATGTCCTGCTCGAAGCGGCGCCGGTTCCACAGCCCGGTCAGCGGGTCACGGTCGGCGAGGTCGAGCAGGTGGGCCTCGAGGTTCTGGCGCTCCGTGACGTCGATGCACGAGCAGACGACCGCGTACGGCCTGCTCTCCCCCGGTCGGATGAGCGGGCGGGTGCTGATGTCCAGCCAGCGGCGCTCGCGGCCCGGGCGGTCCATGCCGATGACCCGCCGCTGCGGGGTCCCGGTGGCGAACGACATCCCCGCGGGCGTCTCTTCGGAGCTGATCGGGATGCCGTCGTCGCTGACCGACAGCCAGTCCGTCCGCGGGTTCCAAACGACGTCCTCGTCGCTCTCGGTGAGCGCCTTCGCCGACGCGTTGAGCAGCTCGACGCAGCCGTCGGCGCGGATGAGGAAGACCGCCTCCTCGAGGGCGCCGACCAGCGCGCGCATCTTGCCCTCGCTCTCGCGCAGCGCGCGGTTGGCGACGCTGGTGCGGTGCGACGCGGCGATAACGCGCACGCAGAGCCACAGGCCGGCCACGATGGCGAGCGCCAGCCCTCCGAGCAGCAGCCAGCCGAGCCAGGCGCCGCCGGTACCCGCGAGGACCCGCGTGCGCTCCGCGCGCAGCTTGAGCCGCCAGGTCGTCCGCGGCACCGCCGCGGTGACCGTCAGCGGGTCCTGCGACGGCGTGGCGCCGCCGGCCGCGAGGACCCGCGCCAGCACGACGTCGTTGCTGTCGGCCACGACGAGCGTGGTTCCGTCGGGATTGGGCAGGCGGCGCAGATAGCTGTGCAAGAACCGGCGGATCATCGCGACCGGAACGCCTTGGACGAGCATGCGTTGGCCTGCCGACGTCTTGAACGGCAGGGCGAACTCCACGAACGCAGCGCCGCCGCTGCGATGCACGTCGGACACAAGACGCGGCGCCCGCCCGCCGCTTCGCGGCGGCGGCTGGCCGCCTCCGGCGCGGTCGATCACCGAGCCCCGCGCGTCCACGACGGCGGCGTAGCCGAGGCCGCCTTCTTCGACGACCTGCGCGAGGTACCGCTGCCGCGCGTTCGGCGTACGGCCGAGCTCGCGCGCAAGCTCGCCGGCGCCGAGGCTGCCGAGGGCGTCGAAGACCGAGGCGGTCAGCGCGGCGGAGATCTGCGCGCGTTGCTCGAAGCGCCGCTCGGCGGCCCGGCGGCCGTCTTCCTGCGCATCGTGCAGCTGGACGCCGAACGCTGCCAGCGCAGCGAAGAGGAGGAGCCCCAGCGGCACCAGGCCGCGACTGCGGTTCATAGCGGGCTCATCGGCCGCCGCGCGCGCCGCCTTGAGGGGCCCGCTGGCCGGCCCGCGTCCGAGGGGTACTCCATCCGTCCAACGAACTCGAGATCGTCTCGCTGTCGCGGCGGCGCAGGTCGAAGACGCAGATGTGCGGATCTCCAACATGCTTTCCGGCGCCAGCGGCCGCCGCGGGACGCGCCGGTCGCGCTCGGCCGTCGCGCTAGACATCAGCGCCGACGCAGTCGTCGCGCTGCAGCCGGCCGGCGACGGCGGGCGCGTACGGCGCGCCATCGTCCACCCCCTCCCCGTCGGCCTCGTCGTCGACGGCGAGGTCGTCGACTCCCACGGCCTCGCGGCGGAGCTGCGAGCGCTCTTCACCAGTCACAAGCTGCCGCGCGACGTTCGCGTCGGGCTCGCGCACCCGCGCCTCATGGTGCGCCTCGTGGAGCTGCCGGCGACGATCGACGGCAGCGAGCTCGACAACGCGGTGCGCCACATGGCGACGGACCTGCTGCCGGTCGGCCTCGACCAGCTCGTCGTCGACTACCGCCGCATCGGCCGCGTGCCGGGCGCGGGCGCCGGCACGGCGGGCCTGCAGCGCATCCTCATGGCCGCCGCGCGCGTCGACGGCATCAACCGCCTCACACGCGCGCTCGACGAGGCCGGGCTGCGGCTGCGCGGCATCGCCCTCTCGGGCCTCGCGCTCGTGTCCGCGCTCGACCAACCCCCGCTGCCCGGCGAGGCGATCCTCTACGTGCAGGTCGGCGCGCTGACGAACGTCGTCATCACCCAGGACGGCCAGCCGCTTCTCGTGCGCGCCGCGTCGGCAGGCTCCGAGGCGATCGCCGCCGGCGTCGCGGAGCGCGCCAACATCAGCCACGAACAGGCCCGCGCACATGTCGCCACGCTCGGCCTCGGCCCCGCGCCGCACCACGGCACTCCCGCCTCGATCCCGGTGGAGCTCCAGGCGATCGTCGCCCAGCAGGTCCGCGAGGGCGTGCGGCGCGTCGTCGCCGAGGTCCAGTCCTCGCGCGGCGTCTACGCGGCGCGGCCGGACGCCTGCCCGATCGGCGCCGTCGTCCTCACCGGCCCGATGACGACGTGGCCGGGCGTCGTCGGGGCGCTCGAGGACGATCTGCATCTGCCGGTGATGGTCGCCGGCCGCGAGAGCTGCCCGCCGCTGGAGGATCTCGGCGTCCCGCCGGAGCGTCTGGACGTCGTCATCGGCCTCGCGCGCACGACCGACGACGAACGTCCCGACCTGCGCCCGATGGCGATCGTCGGCGAGCGGCGCGAGTCGAGCCCGAGCGCGCTCGTCGCGCAGGTCTCCTGCGCCGTTCTCGCGGTGCTGGCCGCGGCGATCGTCTACCTCGTCGCGATCTCCAACCAGGTCAGCTCCGGCCGTGAGGACCTCAGCAGGCTCTCCGGCCAGGTTGCCGCCGCCGAGCGACAGGCCGCCGACCTGAAGCCCTACGCCGACTTCGCCACCGCGACGCTGGCCCGCCGCGAGGCCGTCGCCACGGTGGCCAACACCCGCTTCAACTGGGACCGCGCGCTGACCGAGCTCGCCCAGGCCGATCCAGGCGGCGTCTGGCTGACGTCGGCCAAGGGCACCCTGACGCCGACGACCGACGTCACGGGCGGCGAGAGCGCGACCGGCGCGCTGCGCCGCGTCCTCCCGGTGCCGGCGCTCGAGCTCGCCGGCTGCGCCAAGCGCGAGCGCCTCGTCCCGGCCTACATCGACCGGCTGCACGCCCTCAGCGGTGTGACGGAGGTCGGGTTCGGCCGCAGCGAGCGCCTCGACAAGCGCAGCCCCAGCGCCGGCGTGGGCGACTGCCGCAACGGCAATCCCCGGATCGCGCGATTCGCGCTCGTCGCGTACTTCAGGCCGACCCCCGGCCAGGTCGCGGCAGCAGCGGGTGAGCCTGCTGCGCCGGATCCCGTCACGCCCGCGCCCGCCGAGCCCGCCGCTGCGGCGCCTGCTGCGACCGGCGCGCCGGCCACGCCGGCGCCCGCCGACCAGACCGCATCCGCGACGACCGGAGGCTCACGATGAACGCCAAGGCGCGCTCCCTCGCCGTACCGATCCTCGTCGGCGTCGCGCTGCTCGCGGCCCTCTGGTTCCTCGCGATCGCGCCCAAGCGCTCCGAGCGGAGCGCGGTCAAGGACACCGTGGCCGCCCAGCAGTCGCGGCTCGACGCCGCGCAGACGCAGGTGGCGAGATACGCCGACGCGCGCAAGCAGTTCCCCGGCATGCTCAGCGAGCTGCGCCGCCTCGACAAGGCCGTCCCGGCCCGCGCGAAGGTCGCGGCGATGCTGCGCGGGCTGCAGCGCCGCGCGAAGGTGCGCGACAGCGATCTGCGGATCGTCGCGCTGAAGGACGCGGCGCAGTCGGCGACGCCCGGCGACGCCGCCACCACGCCCGGCGCCGTCGTCGGGCCCGGTGGGCTGTCGGCGCTCCCGTTCACGTTCGAGTACACGGGCAGGTACTTCGACCTGCTCGACATCCTCAAGACGGTGCGCCGCTCCGTGCGGGTCACGGGCGGCGACCTGAACATCGACGGGCGCCTGCTCACGATCGACGGGCTGTCGTTCAAGCCGGTCGACGGCGACCTGCGCCTGACGCGGGCCCTGATGAACGCGACCGCGTACATCGCGCCCGACGGTGCCGCGGCACCTCAGCCGCCGGCCGCGGCGCCCGCCACCGCGGTGACGCCGGATCCCAACGGAGGCTCATGATGCTTGGCAACCTGATCGACGAGGTCATGCGCCGCCGCCTGTGGCCGATCCTGCTGGGCGCGGTCGTGGTCGCCGTCGGCGCACCGCTGTTCTTCTTGAAGTCGGCCTCCGACGTGCCGCCCGCCTCGACCGCGGCTCCGCCGCCGGCGAAGGCCGGCGAGCTGCCCGCCCGCGCGCAGCGGCTGCTGGCCACCAGCGACGCGCCGGCGGCCGCCGCGCGCAAGCCGGCAGGCAGCGCGCGCGATCCCTTCCAGCCGCCGGCGTCGCACCGTCCCTCCCACGACGGCGTCGCGGGCAAGAGCTCCTCGGCCTCCAAGCCCGCGAGCACCGCCGCAGCCGCGAACAAGCCGGTGCCGGTCGTCATCACCAACGCCAACGGGATCGCGCCCGCGACGCCCGCGGCGACGGCAACGCCGACCCCGATGCCGTCGTCGGCGGCGCCGATCGAGGGCGCGCCCGCGCAGCCGGCAATCGTGCGCACGGCGGCCGTCGACGTGCGCTACGGCGAGCGGCTGCCCGGCCGCGTGTACCGCAGCATCCCGCGGCACCAGACGTTCGTGGCCGGCGGACGCGTCATCGCGGTCTTCGTCAAGTACTCGCCCAACCGCAACAAGGCGGTCTTCGCGATCGGCCCCAGGACGCTCGTCACCGGCGGCATCGCATGCCGGCGCAAGCAGGGCGTCTGCCGGTACGTCGACATCGCCGCCGGCAAGCACGTGCGCCTCACGACGCTGACGGCGTCGGGGAAGCTCGTGAGCCGCCGGCTCGACGTCATGCGGATCGACCGCGCCCGCCGCTTCGGCGGGAGCGCGGCGGCCGCGCGCAGCGCGCCGGCCGACGGCGCGTGCCTGCTGGGCAAGCTGCTCAGCTTGACGGCGGACGACTCGCCGCTGGCCGCCGACGCCTGCAAGAGCTGACGGCGCGGCGCAGATGGCCACGCGAGCGCGACATCCCGCAGGCCCCGGTGAAGCCGGCTTCACGATGGTCGAGGTCATGGTCGCGGTCGTGCTCCTCGTGAGCGGCGTCGTGGCGATGATGGTCATGATCGAGGGCAGCCTGTCGAGCACGAGCCGCACGACGGCCCGCGAGCAGGCGACGAACCTCGCCCGCGAGCTCGTCGAGCGCAGCCGCGAGGTGCCCTACGCGTCGACGACGACCACCGCCGCGCCCGCGGCGCTGGCCGCCAGGCTGCCGGAGACGCCGCCCGTCAGCGGCTCGTCGTTCATCGTCGAGCGCCGCAACGTCACGTACTCCGTCACCGTCTCGGCCTGCTCGATCGACGACCCCTCCGATGGCGCGGGCGTAGGCGACGCGACGTTCTGCGACGCCCCCTCGGGCTCGTCCGGGCCGGCCACGCCGCCGACCGGATCGGGCCTCTCGGTCGGGCCGAACGTCCTCGGCCTGCCCGTGTCGCTCGACGTCGGCGGCAGCCTGATCACGACCGTCTGCAACGCCGTCGGCACGGACACCGCGATCGCAAACGAGATCTCCAGCCTCGCGACCTCGCTCGGCGGGGCCGCGGGCAAGGGCGCCGTGATCTCCATCTGCCCCGGCGCAAGCGCCGGCTCGGTCGCGTTCGACACGACGCCCGACGACCTGCGGCGCGTCGCGATCAAGGTGCGCTGGAGACCGCGCCAGGGCGACGAGACCGAGCTGACGCAGACGACCCTGCTGACGAAGCCCGCATGATCGCCGCCCGCGACACGACCGGCCTGCTGGCTGCCGAGGACGGCCTCACGCTCGCCGAGCTGCTCGTCGCGATGGCGCTCGGGATCATCGTCCTGTTCGGGATCCTCAGCGTCTTCGACAGCTTCTCGTCCAACGCAGCGCGCCAGACGCGCATCACCGACGCCAACGAGCAGGTCCGGATGGTGATGGACCGGATCGTGAGCGACCTGCGCCAGACGAACTCGATCGAGGTCGCCGCTCCCAACGACCTCGTCTACACCGTCACGGACTCCGCGACTGCGACGCGGCGCGAGCGCGTCTGCCTGGACTCGTCGAGCCGCCTGTGGCGCTCGAGCGTCACGACGGCGAGCGCGCCGGCCGTGCCGATCGCCTCCGGGACGGCCTGCCCCACGCCCTCGAGCGGAGCGCGCCTCGTCTCGTCGCTGCGGTCGGCGAACTCGGCCTCCAATCCGCTGTTCAGCTACGACGCGGCGGCTGCGGGCAGCGTCCGCAGCGTTGGCCTGACGTTCGCCATGGATGCCGGCGTCCGGGGGCGGCCCCACGTCAGCACGCTGCGCGCGAGCTCGTTCGTGCGCGCCAAGAGCGAGAAGGCGCTGCCGCTGCCGCCCGGCGGCATCGGCACGACGTGCAGCAACTCCGGAGTCCCGACCCTGACGCTGTCGGCGGCCGCCGGGCCGCTGAACGTGACGTACACCGACATCGACGGCAGGACGCTCGGCGCAGGCGCGGCCGGCAGCGCCGTCGTGCTTCCAAGCGGGACGACGACCGTGGTGGCGAACATCACGAGCTCGTCCGGCGCCCTCTCCCAGATCGTGACACTCGCATGCTGACAACACCCATCCTCCGCACCGAGCGCGGTTCCGCGCTGGTCACGGCCGTCCTCGTGATGGCGATCATGATCCCGATCGGCCTGGCGCTGCTGGCGATCGTCGACACGCAGGCCCGGCAGTCGGGCGGCGAGCGTACGCGCGACCGCGCGTTCAACCTCGCCGACAGCGCGCTGCACAGCGCGGCCGTCAGCCTGTCGCGGTCCGCGTGGCCGTCGTCGGGCACGGCGGCGCCGAACAACTCGGGGCCGGTCGGCGCGCCGCAGACGTGCGCCAACTCGTCGTTCGGCGCGACGTTGGGCGCGGCGACGAACGCCCGTTCGGCGACGGCCAGGCTGCAGCCCAACCTCAATGCCAGCTATGAGGATCCGGCGTATGCGGGTGCGACGTGGCAGATCAACGTCTGTGACAACGATCCGTCCGGTGCGGGGCCGATGGTCTGGAAGGACGCGCTGCTGTCGAGCATGAACTACGACGCCAACGGCGACGAGCTCGTGTGGGTACGCTCGGAGGCGGCCGTCGAGGGGCGGCGGCGCGTGCTCGCGGCGCTGGTGCGGGTCGACGAGGAGTCGGCGTTCGACGCGAGGTACGGACTGATCACGGGCCGCCTGAACGCCGAGCTGACGAACACTGCCGGCGCGCTGCTGTCGGGAGGATTGGTCGAGCAGCTCGCGCCCGAGCTGCTCGCTGGCGATCCGCTCGTCGCGCCGGACCCGTCGGCGGTCACGAGCCCGCCGTCGTCGGGCGTGATCGCGGTGCGCTGCGGCGCGCTGGACGGCTGCCTGACGGGCGCGCTGGCCGCAACTTCGGCGCTGCCGCTCATCAACGACCTGGCGACCGGCGGCAAGCTCGTGCAGGCGACGTCGCCGACGGCGGCGGGCACGGCCGCGATCGCGCAGCTCAAGCAGCAGGCGATCGCCTCGGGCACCTACGTGGCATCGACGTCAGGCTCGTCAGGGTCCTCGAACGCGCCGGCGTGCACGATCCCGGCCGGCGCGAACGCCGACACCGTCGTCTACATCGAGCAGGTCGGGACGACCGGCACGCCGGCCACGGTCGGCGGCCCGGGCGACCAGTTCTGTCGCCTCGACGTCGCCGCGAACGTCACGTTCAAGGCGCTCGTGGTCGCCAACGGCCGCGTCGTCCTGCGCGGCGACAACACGACCAAAAGCGGGACGGTCAACACCTTCCGCGGCCTCCTGTACGCGCTCAACGAGCAGCGCAAGGTGCTCGGCGACGCGGCGACGCCGGCGCGCGAGGTGATCCGCATCGCACGCGGCGCGCACGTCGTCGGCGGCGTCGCGGCCGACGGCAAGAGCGCCCAGGTCGGCATCTACCCGCCGCCGCTGTGCACCTCGGTCTACCTGCTCGGCGTCGACGTCGGCTGCACGCTCAGCGCGCTTACCAGCATCCTCGGCGTGCTGCACGACTACAACCCGGCGATCAGGTCCGACGTCTCCGTGATGAACGCGATCAAGACCTACGGCGCGGCCGCCGTCGTGCCGCGCACCTATCGCGACATCCTCGGCGAAGTGCGCTGACGGCCGGCTCGCGCCGCGGATGGCGCAGCGCAACACGCTGGGACCATCCGCATCGAGGTCGTTTTGTTCGTGCCATCCCCCGCGACCCACTAGGCCGCCTCGCGCAGCGCCTCGATCTCGCGCAGCCTCGCCAGGCGCTCCAGCGCGCGCTGCTCGAGCTTGCGCGTCTCGGGCTGCGTGATGCCCAGCCGCCGGCTCGTCTCGCGGATGCCGACGGGCCCGACCTCCGAGCCGCCGTCGACGCCGTAGCGCAGCGCGACGACCTGGCGCTCCTCGTCGGGCAGCTCCTCCAGCGCGCGGTGCAGGACGTCGTCGCGGAGGGCGATCTCGACCTCCTCGGCGGGGCCGGCGCGCTCGTCGCCGAGCAGGTCGCCGAGCGCCGCGCCGTTGTCCTCGCCGACCGGGCGGTCGAGGCTCGTCACCGTGCGCGTCAGGTCCGCCATCGCCGCCACCTGCTCGGGCTCCAGCTCGGCCGCTTGCGCGATCTCGCCACGAAGCTCGGGCGCGACCCGACGAACGAGGAGATCGCGCAAGCGGCCGAGCTTCGTGGCGAGATCGCGCTGCGTGCGCTGGATCTTGCGCTCGCGCTGGGCGATGTTCGTCGGCACGCGGATCGTGCGCGCCTTGTTCTCGATCCCGCGCTGGATCGCCTGGCGGATCCAGTACGTCGCATAGGTCGAGAACTTGAACCCGCGCCGCCAGTCGAACTTCTCGGCCGCGCGGATGAGCCCGAAGATGCCCTCCTGGATGAGGTCCAGCAGCGGCAGCTCGTTCTGCGGGTACTTCTTGGCGATCGAGACCACGAGGGCGAGGTTGGAGCTGATCATCCGCTCCTTCGCGGCTGTATCGCCCTGCTCGATGCGCTTGGAGAGCTCGACCTCCTCCTCGGCCGTGAGCAGCGGGTGGCGGCGGATCTCGTTGAGGAACAGGCCCAGCGCGTCGGTCGTCGCCACCGCGAGGTTGCCGTTGGCGAAGTCGGTCGCCGGCACGCCGCTGCGGCCGCAGTCGTCGGTGACGTCGATGCCCCGGACCTCGAAGGCCTCGTGCAGATCGCACAGCTCGTCGTCGGGCCAGCCGAGGCGGCGCGCGATCTGGTCGAGCTCGGAGAGGTTGACGCAGCCCGTCTCCTCCGCGTTGTCCAGGAGGCGGGCGAGCGGCGCGGGGGGATCGTCGAGGTCGAATTCCATGATCGGCCGGGGTACCCGGAGCGCGGGGCGCCGGAACGAGGGTCGTCCGCGCGCTACCGCGGCCGGTTTCGCTTGCGCTGCCGGCGAACGGCCTTGGCCTTCGAGCGCTTCGCGCGTTGCTCGCGCCTGCGCTCGCTCGCGCTCTTCGCGGTGCCGCCTGTGCTCTTCGCCCCGCCGCCGCCCG
>DATMJM010000578.1:0-5025 GCA_035553935.1 Solirubrobacteraceae bacterium | reverse complement strand
TGCCCACGCCGCGCCGGCGTCATGCTCGGACACCTGACGCACGCGCTCGCCAATGCGCACAAGGCACCGGCGCGGCGCGGGCACCTGCGGGCCTTCGCCGCCGCCGCGCGCGCCGCGGCCAGAGAGCTGAAGCCGTGAGCCGACTGGACTACGCCGTCGTCACCCCCGCCCGCAATGAGGAGGGGAACCTCAAGCGGCTGGCCGGCGCGCTTGCGGCGCAGACGCGGCTGCCGGTCGCGTGGGTCGTCGTCGACGACGGCTCGACCGACGGGACGCGGCAGCTGCTGGCCGAGGTCGCGAGCGAGCTGCGCTGGCTGACGGTCGTCGACCGCGGGCACGACGAGGGCACCGGGCTTGCCTGCGGACGCCGCGAGGGCCGCGCGCTGCTCGCGTTCTGCGACGGCGTCGCCGCGCTCGACCCGGTCCCCGACGTGGTCATCAAGATCGACGCCGACATCGACTTCGACAGCACGCACTGCGACGAGCTCGTGGCGCGCTTCGAGGCCGACCGCGCGCTCGGCATCGCCAGCGGCACGTGCACCGAGCTCCAGGACGGCGTATGGGTGCGCCGCACGAAGCTGGAGTCAACCGTCTGGGGCGCGGCGCGCGCGTACCGCCGCGAGTGCGTCGTCGACCTGTTCGAGCTCGAGCCGTGCATGGGCTGGGATGGGCTCGACGAGCTGCGGGTGCAGCTGCGCGGCATGAAGACCAAGACGTTCGTCGAGCTGCCCTTCCGCCACAATCGCCCCGAGGGTGGCCGCGAGCTTACCTCCCTGCATCACGGAGCCGCGCTCGGCCGCGCCTCCTGGTACATGGGCTATCGCCCGAGCTATCTCGCGCTGCGAGCGCTCTACCGCGCGCGCAGGCAGCCGGCGGCGCTGGCGATGCTCTGGGGCTACATCGCCGCGGCCGTCAGCCGCGCGCCGCGGCACCCCGACGCCGCCGTCGTCGGCCTCCTGCGCCAGCGCCAGCGCCTGCGCATGACGCTGCGGCGCGGCGCCCCGAGCTCCTGAGCGGCTCGCTCGGCGGGCGCCGGCCACTGTACCGACGAGTAGGTCCCCCCTGGAGGACGGCCGCTACGGTGGCCGCATGTGTGGAATCACCGGCGCCTTCCGGCTCGACGACGGCGACGAAGCGCCCTTGCCCGAGCCGGTCCTGCGCGCGATGACCGACGTCATGCACTACCGCGGGCCCGACGATGCGGGCTTCGTGTCGGCGGACGGCTGCTCGCTGGGCGCGCGGCGGCTGTCGATCATCGACGTCGCCGGCGGCCACCAGCCCTTCGCCAACGAGAACGCTCGCGTATGGGCGGCGCAGAACGGCGAGATCTACAACCACGCGGCGCTGCGCGAGCAGCTGCGTGCGCGCGGCCACGTCCTGCGCAGCCGCTGCGACACCGAGGTCCTGCCCCACCTCTACGAGGACCACGGCCCCGGCTTGGCCGAGCATCTTCACGGCATGTTCGCCGTCGCCGTCTGGGACCGAGCGACGCGCAGCGGCGTGCTCGTCCGCGATCGCCTGGGGATCAAGCCGCTGTACTACGCGCTCGTCGGCGATCTCGTGATCTTCGGCTCAGAGCTGAAGTGCGTGCTGGCCAGCGGGCTCGTCGGCGGCGATCTCGACCCCGAGGCGATCGCGGCGTACCTGACGCTCGGCTTCGTGCCTTTCCCGATGACCCCGTTGCGCGAGGTGCGAAAGCTCGGGCCGGGGGAGCGGCTCGTCGTGGAGAACGGTCAGGCGCGTGTCGAGAGCTGGTGGAGGTATCCCGTCCCCGAGCCGGAGCCGGCGTCGCACAGCTGCGACGAGTGGGCGGAGATCGTGCTCGACAAACTCGACGAGGCCGTCGCGAAGCGGCTGATGAGTGACGTGCCGCTGGGCGCCATGCTCAGCGGCGGCCTGGACTCGAGCCTGATCGTCGCGCTCATGGCCCGCCAGATGAGCGAGCCGGTGCAGACGTTCGCCGTCGGCTTCGCCGGCGAGGACTCCGAGCTTCCCGACGCCGCCCTCGTCGCCGAGGCGCTCGGCGCCGACCACCATGCGCTCGAGGTCCAGCTGCGCAGCGATCCTGAGGAGCTCTCGCGCCTCGTGTGGCATCTCGACGAGCCGCTCGCCGACCTGTCGTCGCTGGGCTTCCTCGCGCTCTCGCGGCTGGCGTCCGAGCATGTGACGGTCGCGCTCAGCGGCCAGGGGGCCGACGAGCTGTTCGGCGGCTATCGCAAGCACCGCGTCGCATCGCTCGCCGAGCAGTGGCGGCGCATGCCGAGGCCGCTGCGGGCCGCCGGCGGCGCGATCCTGCGCCGCGGGCCTGGCCGTGCCGGGCGGCTGGTCGATGCGCTGCAGGCAGCGGACCCGATCGAGCGCGTGCTCGTCGCCAGCGGGCTCGTGCACCGCGATGTCCGCGACGAGCTCTTCGGCGGCGCGCTCGCGGCGCACGCCGATGCCGCGCAGGCCGTCGTGCGTGGCCGGCTCGACGGCGCGCCCGCCGCGGCGCCGCTGGAGGCCGCGCTGTACCTCGACGCCCGCCTCGGGCTCGTCGACGACATGCTCACGTACTTCGACCGCGCCTCGATGGCCTGCTCGCTGGAAGTGCGCGTCCCGTTCCTCGACCACGAACTCGTCGAGCTCTGCGCGCGGATCCCCACGTCGCACAAGGTCCGACGCCTGCAGGGCAAGCACGTCCTGCGCCGCGCGGCGCGCGACCTCGTGCCGGCGTCGGTGCTGACGAAGCGCAAGCAGGGGTTCTTCAACGAGGCCGTCGGCAGCTGGGTCGGCGCCGGCGGCGGGGCGCTCGTCGACTGCCTGCTGCTCGCCCCCGCCCCGGCCTACGGCGCCGTGGTGGATCGCGCCGCCGTCGCGCGGATCGTGCGTGAGTGGCGCGCGGGCCGCGGCAGCCACGCGAACCTGCTGCTGGCGCTGATCATGCTCGAGCTGTGGCTCGGCGAGTACGTGCCGCGCGCCATCGACCCGGTGCCGCTCAGCGCCGCGGCGTAGCGCCCCGCCGCTCAGCTCGGCGCGACGAACCAGCCGTAGCGTGCGTTGAGTCGCCGCACGAACGGGAGCCGCACGAGGATCCGCTTGGCCGCGTCGCGCCGCGCGCGGTCGGCCCAGTAGCGGCGCCAGTACTCCACCTTCTCGGGCGGCTCCTGCGCGTAGTGCGGACCGCCGGTGTGGTGCACGACGAGGTCGGCCAGCACGGCCGCGCGCAGGCCGAGGCGCTCGACGTCCTTGATGTACGCGGCATCCTCGAGCCAGAAGACCTCGTTCTCGCGCTCGCGAAACCCACCCGCCTGCTCGTTGATCGCGCGCGACGTCATCGCGCAGCCGCTGCCGGCCGGCCCCAGCAGCAGCCGCACGCCATGCTCCTCGATCTCGACGTACTCGTGCGGGCGGATGTGGTGGCGAAACCGGGAGGCCGGATCGTGCGGGTCGTCGACGAGGTCGGCGGCGAGGAAGCCGACGTCCGGCAGCTTGACGAAGGCGTCGCGCAGCATCGCGTCCCAGCCCTGCGGCGCGTCGACGATGTCGTCGTCGAGCTCGACCATGAACGGCGCGGTGGTGCGCCGGAACGCGCGCGCGTAGCCGTTGAAGCCGACGTTGCGCTCGCTGTGGACGACCTCGATGCGCGGGTCGTCGAGCGCGTCGAGGTACGCGCGCGTGCCGTCCGTCGACCCGTTGTTCCAGATCACGATCTGCGTCGTCGCGGGCGAGGCGCGCATGAGCACGTTCTCGACGCACTTGCGCAGGAGGTGGACGCGGTTGTACGTCAGGACGACGACGGCGATGGCGCCGTCGCCGGCCGCGCCCTCAACGCTCGCCGGCTCGAAAGCTGCCATGCGGCCAGGGTATGCGACGCGCGCGCAGCGATTCCCGACGATCGGCTAGTTTCACCTCGCCGGCAGCGCCTGCCGAGCGCTCGTGCCGGCGAGCACGCAGTCCAGCACCTCCGCGATGCGTGCAACGCAGGCCGAGCGCATGAGCTCCGGCGGCGGCTCGCGCCGCAGTGCGCGCCGCGCCCGTAGGTCTGCGAGGTGGGCGCGCAGGACCGCCTTCATCGCGTCGGTGTCGGTGGGCCGCACCAGCGACACGTGCGCGAGCGGGGCGAGCATGTCGCGGACATCGCCATCGGGGACGGCGGCGACTACCGAGCGCCCGGCGGCGAGGTACTCGTAGGTCTTGTACGGGATCAGTCCGGCGCGCGAACCGGGCGGCAGGTCCTGCATGGGCAAAAACAGCAGGTCCGCAGAGCGCATGAGCCGGACTGTCTCGCGGTGCGTCAGCAGGCCCGGCAGCCGCGTGAATTCGTGGCGCTGCGCGATCGCGCGGTCGCCCGGCGTGAGATCGCCGGCGAGGTGCAGCTCGACGCGGCCGCGCAACGACGGCTCGGCCTCGACCAGCGAGGCGATCGCCTCGCAGAGGAAGACATGCGAGCGCGGCAGGATGTCGACCCCGGCATACGTGCCGCCGAGCAGCCGGCGACGGGCGCGCGTGCGGCGTATCTGCAGCCCGAAGTCGGTGTGCATGGAGCCGGAGTGGACGATGCGCAGGACGTCGTCATCGCGGTCGGGCGACGCCGCGACGTTGAAGTCGGCGGGCTCGAAGCCGATCGGGATCGCGTGGACGCGCGCGGCGAGCTCCGGGAAGGCGCAGCGGACGCGCACCGCCGCCTCCGGCGCGCACATGACGATCGCCGCCGCGCTCTGCAGCGCGGTCCGCATCCGCCGCAGCTCACGGCGGCGGTGCAGCCCCGTCGGGTACGTCCGCATCTCGTCGAGCGCCCAGGGATCCTCCAGGTCCGCGATCCAAGGTACGCCGAGGTCGCCGGCCAGCGCAGCCGCCGCGAAGCTCGTGTGATACGGCAGGCATGAGGCGATGACGACGTCGACATCGGCGCCGACGCGCCGGCCGAGCGCGCGGCTGCGCTCGACCCACCACTGCTCCCATGGCGGCGGAACCTGGCGCAGGCCGTCGACGCGCGTCAGGACAGCCGACCGTGGCCCCGGCTCAGGACCGTCGAGCCGGTGGACC
>DATMJM010000577.1:0-2176 GCA_035553935.1 Solirubrobacteraceae bacterium | reverse complement strand
GCCCGCGGTTGACCTCGAAGCGCGGCGCCGCGAGCAGTTTGCGCACGTCCGCCGCCGCGCGCGCATCCAGGCGTTGCGAGGCGACGCCGGAGCCGACTGCGCTGTCCTGCCTGCCGAGGCCCCACCCGCCGAGGGCGGCGCTCACCACGGTTACCGACAGCACGACGACGACGATGTGTAGGCGCATGACTGAAACTCGCTCCCTGGATGGCCTGGGGGCGAACCTAGCAGCACACGACGGCGACAGCTAGTCGTGTTCGGCGGCGTGGTCGGGCGGCGGCGGGGCGCCACGAGCGGAGTGCTCTCGACGAGGTTGCTCGCGCAGGACGGCTGATCACAGCAGCTTCGCCGTCGCGCGCGCCGCGATCAGCAGCGGGTCGTAGACGCCGCTGAACGGCGGCGCGTAGGAGAGGTCGAGCAGCGCGAGCTCCTGCACCGGCAGCTCGGTCCAGACGGCGGTCGCGAGGACGTCGATCCGCTTCGCCGCGCCCTCCACGCCGATGATCTGACCACCTAGCAGGCGCCCGCTGCGCGGCTCCGCGACGAGCTTGACCCAGATCGGCCCGGCGCCCGGGTAATACGCCGCGCGCGTGCGGTCCTCGATCGTCGCGCTGACGACCTCGATCGCGGCGTCCGCCGCCTCGCGCTCGCCCAGCCCGGTGCGGCCGACCTCGTAGCGGCAGATCTTCGACACGGCGGTCCCGATGACGCCGGGAAAGCGGTCGTCGCCGCCGGCCGCGTTGACGCCGGCGATCCGGCCCTGCTTGTTGGCATGCGTGCCGAGTTGGACGTTCACGGCGGTGCCGAGCAGGCGATGACGGCTCTCGGCGCAGTCGCCCG
The DNA here is from genome assembly GCA_035553935.1 of Solirubrobacteraceae bacterium. Lineage (GTDB taxonomy): Bacteria > Actinomycetota > Thermoleophilia > Solirubrobacterales > Solirubrobacteraceae > CADCVQ01. The sequence goes on along the minus strand of DATMJM010000577.1, from coordinate 1,336 downwards.
CGGCGAACACGCCGTCGTGCCCCGGGCAGCGCTGGCGCTCGTCGACACGAAGCGCTCCGGTCGCGCCGACCGCGAGCCCCGCGGCGCGGGCAAGCTCGACCTCGGGCCGCGATCCTGTCGCGATCACGACGTGGTCGGCGTCGAACGACGCGTCGCTCGTGCGGACGGCGACCGGCGCGCCCGCCTCGCCGAGCACGATCTCCTCGATCGCCGCACCGAGCACGACGCGTACGCCTTGGCGCTCGGCGGCGTCCTGCACGTGCTGCGCCATGTCCGCGTCGAGCGTCGTCATGACCTGCGGCGCCTGGTCGATCATCGTCACGTCCAGGCCGCGGCCGGCGAGCGCCTCGGACATCTCCAGGCCGATGTAGCCCGCGCCGACGACGACGGCGTTGCGACCGCCGCGCTCGAGCGCCGCCCGCAGCCGCTGCGCCGTCCCGACCGTCGTCGCCGGCTCAACCGCCTCGGCGCCTGCGACGGGCGGCGGGACGGCGCGCGCGCCGGTCGCCACGACGAGCTGGTCGAACGGCTCCTCGGACTCCGTGCCGCTCGGCGATCGGACCGTCAGGCGCCGCGCGGCGAGGTCGAGCGCGACGACCTCGCAACGCATGCGCACGTCGATCCCGTTGGCCCGGTGCTGCTCGGCGCTGCGGCTGATCAGGCTGTCGGCATCGTCGACGAGGCCGCCGACGTAATACGGGATCCCGCATGCCGAGTACGAGGTGTACGACCCGCGCTCGAAAGCGACGATCTCCATGCCGGGGTCGCGCCGCCGCGCGCTGCTCGCCGCGCTCATCCCGGCAGCATCGCCGCCGATGATCGCCAGTCGCTGCCGGGACATGCGCGCAAGCGTACGGGCCATGTCCAGCCATCTACGCTTGTGCGCGATGCCCGAGCTGCCCGAGGTCGAGATCACGGCGCGCCGCCTGGACGCCGCGCTGCGCGGCGCGACGATCGAGTCGGCGCTGGCGCCGGGGATCAACGCCCTGAAGACGTTCGACCCGCCGCTGTCGGCGCTGGAGGGCCGCGCGATCACCTCGATCACGCGCCGCGGCAAGCAGTTCGTCATCGAGGTCGCCGGCGGCCTGGCGCTGCTCGTGCACCTCATGAGCGCCGGGCGCCTGCAGCTCTACGACAAGCCCGCCGGCCCGCGCGATCGCACGTCGCGCCTGCTCGTGCGGATCGCCGGCGATCCTGCGCGCGAGCTGCGCCTGCGCGAGTTCGGGACCAGGCAGGCGGCGTGGGTCAAGCTGCTGGCGGTCGAGGCCGTCGACGAGGAGGAGCTCATCGCGACGCTCGGGCCGGAGGCCTGGCCGCAGCCGCCCGACGACCTCCG
>DATMJM010000576.1:0-3517 GCA_035553935.1 Solirubrobacteraceae bacterium | reverse complement strand
CCGCGGGCAGGAGCGGGGACTCCGAGAAGCGCGGCGCGTGCAGGAGCGCGGGTCGTGAGGCCAGCAGCTTCGTCCCGCCCAGCGCGATGAAGCCCACGAACGCCAGCGCGATGCCGGCCGTCACCGCGATCGCGCCGACGTCGACCCCACCCTCGGCGGCGACCCCGGCCGCGACTGCGACGAGCAGCAGCGCGAGGATGTCGTCGACGATCGCCGCGCCGAGGATCGTGCGGCTCGTGCGGCGCTCGAGCACGCCGAGCTCGATGAGCACGGCCGACGTGATCCCGACGCTGGTCGCGACGAGCGCGGCGCCGATGAACAGCGACGTCCCGGTGCTCTCGCCGAGCGCCGCGCCGAGTCCGATGCCGGCGGCGAAAGGGATCGCGACGCCGAGTATGCCGACGGCGAGTGCCGTCGAGCCCACGTCGCGCAGGTCCGACAGGCGCGTCTCGAGGCCGACCCAGAACAGGAGGAACACGACGCCGAGCTCTGCGAAGACCTCCAGCACCTCGCCCGGCTCGACGAAGCCCAGCACGGCGGGTCCGACGAGCAGCCCGGCGAGGATCTCGCCGATCATCGTCGGCTGGCGCAGGCGCCGGAAGAGCTCGTCGCCGAGCTTCGCCGCGAGCAGGACGACGAACAGGTCTGTCAGGACATCCGCGATTCCAGCGGACGCTGCGATGGGCACGGGTGGTTCCTCTCGGGGGCGGACAGCAGGGATCCGTGCCGACCAGGCTTCCCGGCACACCGCCGCCGAGCCTATCGTGCGACCTCCGCCGTGCACGATGTGTCACAGACGCGCGTTGTCCTGTCACACGTTGAGGCAGACCATTCCGCCCCATGGCGGAGCCGTGCGGGAAATCGGACCATGAGGCGAAGAACTCGCAACTCGTCCTGGGGCGCCGGCCTGGACGCGCGCCCAGCGACGGGGCGATCGCGGAGGTCGCGCTGCGCCAGAGCGCGGTCATCGCTCTCTGGCAGCTCCAGCGCCTCGGGATGTCGAGCGCTGCGGCCAGCAAACGGGTCGGGACGGGGCGCCTGCACCGCGTCCACCGAGGAGTGTTCTCGATCGTCCACCCGCGCCTGCTGACGCGCCGCGGCCGCTTCGCCGCGGCGGTACTCGCCTGCGGCGACGGCGCCGTCCTCTCGCACCGCAGTGCCGCTGCGCTGCACGACCTCGGGCTGCGCGGCGCGGCCCACGTCGAGGTCACCGCGCCCGGCTCCCGCGGCCGCGGTCGGGCCGGCATCCGCGTCCACAGCGCCGCAACCCTCGCGCCGCAGGACGTCACCCTGATGTCGTCGACGCTCGCGCGGACCCTGCTCGACATCGCCGCCGAGGTCACGCCGAGAGAGCTCGAGCGCGCGGTAGACCGCGCCGAGCAGCAGCGTCTGCTCGACGTCGCCCTCATCGACGAGGTCCTGGCACGTGCGAACCGGCGGCGCGGCGCCGCAGCGCTGCGAGCGGTCCTCGGGCATCATCGAGCGGGCAGCACCCTCACCCGCAGCGCGCTCGAGGAGCGCTTTCTCCAGATCTGCCGCGACGCGCGGCTACCACCCGACGCCGTCAACGCGTGGATCCCATACCCGCAGGGCGGCGGCGCCGAGGCCGACTTCCTCTGGCGCGCGTCACGTCTCGTTGCCGAAGTCGACGGTCGCGACATCCACGCCACCCGCCGAGCCTTCGAGTCCGACCGCCGCCGCGACCAGCGCCTGACGATCCTGGGCTACCGCGTCGTGCGCTTCACCTGGCGGCAGGTCGCCAACGAGCGCCGTCAGGTGGCAGCGACCCTGCGGCGGCTGATCGCCTAGCGATCGCGCAGCTGCCGCAGCACGTACTGCAGGATCCCGCCGTGGCGGAAGTACTGCGCCTCCTGGGGCGTGTCGATCCGCACCCGCGCCTTGAACTCGCGGTCGCCCGCGCGCACCGCGACCTCCGCCGGCACCGGCTCGCCGGCGTTCATCGGCGCCGCCAGGCCGGTGATCGAGAAGGCCTCGTCGCCGTGCAGGCCGAGGTCGGCGGGAGCGCCCGGCAGCTGCAGCGGCAGCACGCCCATCCCGATGAGGTTCGAGCGGTGGATGCGCTCGAAGGACTGCGCGAGCACCGCGCGCACGCCGAGCAGGCGCGTGCCCTTCGCCGCCCAGTCGCGCGACGAGCCCGAACCGTACTCCTTGCCGGCGAGCACGACGAGCGGCGTCCCCTCCTCGATGTACGCCAGCGCCGCCTCGTAGATCGACATCTCGCGCGGCTCGCGGTGGTCGCTGAACTTCAGCGTCACCCCGCCCTCCGGCAGATCGGACCGCCCCAGGAGGTTGCGCAGGCGGATGTTCGCGAAGGTGCCGCGCACCATGACCTCGTGGTTGCCGCGCCGCGCTCCGTAGGAGTTGAAGTCGCGCGGCGACACGCCATGCTCCTGCAGGTACAGCCCCGCCGGCGAGTCCGGCTTGATCGATCCGGCCGGCGAGATGTGGTCGGTCGTGACCGAGTCGCCGAGCAGCGCGAGCACGCGCGCGCCCTCGATGTCCTCGGCGGGCGGCGGCTCGGCGGGCATGCCCTCGAAGTACGGCGGCAGGTGCACGTATGTCGACTGCTCATCCCAGGCGAAGCGGTCGCCCGTCGGCACGTCGAGCGAGTTCCACCGCTCGTCGCCGGCGAAGACGTCGCCGTAGGAGGAGCGGAACATCTCCGAGCGGACCGCCCGCTCGATCGTCTCGCCGACCTCCTGACCCGACGGCCACAGGTCGCGCAGGTACACGTCGGCGCCGGACCGATCCTGCCCGATCGGCTCGTTGACGATGTCGGCGTCCATCGATCCCGCCAGCGCGTACGCCACGACCAGAGGCGGCGAGGCGAGGTAGTTCATCTTCACGTCGGGGTTGATGCGGCCCTCGAAGTTGCGGTTGCCCGACAGCACCGACACGACCGCCAGATCGTTCTCGCCGACCGCCTCCGCGACGGCGCGCGGCAGCGGCCCGGAGTTGCCGATGCACGTCGTGCAGCCGTAGCCGACGAGGTGGAAGCCGAGCGCCTCGAGGTCGCCGGTCAGGCCCGCGTGGTCGAGGTACTCCGTCACGACCTTGGAGCCGGGCGCGAGCGACGTCTTGACCCACGGCTTGCTCTTCAGCCCCCGCGCGACGGCGTTGCGCGCGAGCAGCCCGGCGGCCAGCATGACCGACGGATTGGAGGTGTTCGTGCAGCTCGTGATCGCCGCGATCACGACGCGGCCGTGGTCGAGGTCGGTCTGCGTGCCGTCGTCGAGCGTGACCGGCACGCTCGCGTCGGCCCGCTCGGCTGCACGCGCCGCCGCGATCTCCGCGGCATGCTGGGCGTCCGTCGCGTGCTCCGGGGGCCGGATGCCCGCGCGGCCGGTGTACGTCGGCGGATCCGACGCCGGGAACGACAGCGCGTCGAACTCGATCGTGTCGCCGCCCTCGGGGTCCTCGCCACCGTCGGCCGGCAGGAAGTCCTTCAGCGCGATCCGGAACGCGGCCTGCGCCTCGCTGAGGGCGACGCGGTCCT
>DATMJM010000575.1:0-5446 GCA_035553935.1 Solirubrobacteraceae bacterium | reverse complement strand
CTTGGCGAGCGCCTTCTCGCGGGCGTCGTCGCCGCGTGCGACGTTCGTCGCGCGCGTGCCCATCTGCTTGGCCGCCTGCGACGCCGCGAGCCGCCCGACCTTCGAGGAGCGGCTGATGCGCGACGTCGGGATGGCGTCCTTGCGGCCCACCTAGCCGGTCGTCCGCGCGACCTGCGAGCCGGGGACGATGTCGTCGCGCCCGTCTTCCCAGCGGACCCACGCCTTGTGGCCGCCGTCGTAGTCGTCGCCCCACACGATCAGCGTCGCCGGGCGGCCCTGGACGGTGACGCGCTCGTCGCCCTCGGCGTCCAAGCCGCGCCAGACGCGGATGAACGCGTTGTGCTCCCACTCGTCGCCGATCGTCGTGGGATCGGTGTGGCCCGGGTGGACCTCGGTGTCGGGGTCGAGGCTCATGAGCTTGTCCATGATCGAGGACCTGATGTCCTCGTAGGACGTGCTGCCGGGCGCGCGCACGCCGCCGATCGAGCGCTTGAACAGCGTGTCGCCGGTGAATACGTGGCCCGGCACGGTGAAGTTCAGCATTCCCTTCGTGTGGCCCGGCGTGTGGACGGCGTCGACCGGCAGGCCGCCGATCTCGAGTGGTTCGAAGGGCTCGGCCTGCATCGGCTCCTCGGGATGGCCGAGGATGACGATCTGCGGGTAGCGGCCCACGACCTCGTCGCGGGCGAGGACATGGTCGTGATGGTGATGGGTCAGCAGCAGGTGCGTGACGTCGATGTCGTGCTGCTCGGCGGCATCGAAGAGCGGTTGCATCGGACCGCCGGCGTCGACGAGGAATCCGGCGCCTCCGGGACCGTCCGCGACGAGGTACGTGTTCGTCAGAAACCCGTCCGACATCGAGCGCTCGATCAGCATGATGGGCAGGGTACTGTTTCCCCGTGGCCGCAAAAAAGCTCATCCACACCTGCTACCGGATCGGCGACATCGACCGGTCGGTGGCCTTCTATGAGGCGCTCGGCTTCGAGGAGCGCGGGCGCAAGCCGATCCGCGACGAGGCGATCAACGTCTTCATGGGGCTGCCGGGCGACGGCGACCGGCTCGAGCTGACCTACAACCACGGCGTGTCGGAGTACACGCACGGGACCGGCTACAACCACATCGCGCTCACCGTCGACGACATGGAGGAGACGCTCGCGGCGCTGGCCGAGCAGGCCATCGAGCCCGAGAAGCCGCCCTACCGCGTCCGCGAGGGCGGCTCGCTGCTGTGCTTCGTGCGCGATCCTGACGGCTACCGGATCGAGCTCATCGAGCGCTCGGGCTGACGCGCGAGCAGCGCGGCGAGCGTCGCCGCGACGGAGCGCGGGTCGTGTAGGACCTGGCGGTACGTGAAGCGCACGACGCGGTAGCCGGCGACCGTCAGCTTCGCGTCCTTCGCGCGGTCGCGCTCGAACGCGGCGCGGGTGAGGTGCGTCCTGCGGCCGTCGGCTTCGGCGATCACGCGGGGGGCGCGCCAGAGGAAGTCGACCTCCGCGTCGTGGACGACCCGGTTGACGAGCGGCCGCGGGAGGCCGTTCGCCTCGCACAGCGCGAGGAACATCGTCTCGAGGTCGCTGCGCGTCATCTCGTCGTCGCGGAAGGCCGCGACGGCAGCGCCGAGCCTCCGCGCGCCGGGGTGCCGCGGGTGCAGCTCGAGCGTACGGTCGATCGCGCGAAGGCCGAAGATCTCGAGGATCTCCGAGCGCTCGACGGCGCGAGCGAGCGCGTGCGGCTGAAGCGTGGCGGCGATCTCGAGCAGCGTGCGGGCGACCGTGGTGACGCGGATGCCGCGGCGCTCGGTCGTCTCGTGCTTCGGGAGCACCGACGAGCGGTGCACGACGATCCCGCGACGCGGCCTGCGGCCCGCTCGGCCGGGCACCGTGATGTCGACCTTCCGCGCCGACGAGGGGCGTAGCTCCCAGAGCGCCGCGGCGGCGACGTGGCTGAGCACGGCGCCCTCGCCGCCGGCAAGCACCGCGCCCATCCAGCGGACGGTATCGGAGCGATGCAGATGTCCCGCCGCGTAGACGCCGCGGTGCACGGCGATCAGCCGACCGGTCCGCAGGCGGTGCTCGATCGCGCCGCGCCCCACGCCCGCGGCGAGCAGTTGCCGGCAGCTCACGAGCCCGTGCTGGCGCGCCGCGAACCGGGCGATCACGGTGTCGGTGTGGATGCGGGCGCTTTTTGCCGCCATGTCCTGTCAAAGGCGCCCGCCTGGCGAGATTCGCCCCTCGCGGAACCGACGTGGTCGCGTTTGCCATGGATGCCAATGCAAACGCGCCCAGTCGCCCGCGGGCCCCGGCAGGACCCCGCCTCTAAGCTCCCGTCGGTGGCTGAACACCACACAGCCGTCATCGACATGGGTTCCAACTCCTTCCGGCTCGTGGTCTTCACCGCGGCGCGCGGCTGGTGGAAGCGCACCGACGAGATCCACCTCGCCGTGCGCATCGGCGAGGGCCTCGACGCGTCCGGGAAGCTCGGCGGCAAGCCGATGAAGCGCGCGCTCGAGGCCGCCGAGGTGTTCGCGCACTTCTGCGCCGCCAGCGGGATCCCGCAGTCGAGCGTCCAGCCCGTCGCGACGAGCGCGATCCGCGACGCATCCAACCAGCAGGTCTTCCTCGACCGCGCCCGCGAGCGCACCGGGCTGGAGGTGCGCGTCCTCAGCCGCGAGGAGGAGGCCTACTTCGGCTACCTCGCCGCCGTCAACTCGACGACGCTCACCGACGGCGCCGTGCTCGACCTCGGCGGCGGCTCGCTGCAGCTCGTCGAGGTCCTCAGCCGCCACGCGCGCCGCCTCGGCTCGTGGCCGCTGGGCGCCGTGCGGATGACCGAGCACTTCCTCGCCGACGATGACCCGCCGTCGAAGAAGGCCCGCAAGGCGCTGCGCGCGCACGTCGCCGAGACGCTCGAGCGCGAGGCCGGCTGGCTGGCGCGCAGCGGGCGGCGGATCGTCGGCATCGGCGGCACGCTGCGCAACCTCGCCGCCGCCGCGCAGCACGAGGCGGGCCACCCCTCCAACGGCGTGCAGGGCGTCTCGATCACGCGCGACGCGCTCGGCGACCTCATCGGGCGCATGCAGGACATGAAGGCCGCCGACCGCAGCTCGATCAAGGGCATCAAGGACGCCCGCTCGGACCTCATCCTCGCGGGCGCGCTCGTCGTCGACTCGGTTCTCGAGCACGGCGGCTTCGACGCGATCGAGGTCACGGAGGCCGGGCTGCGCGAGGGCATCTTCTTCAGCTCCCACCTCGACGGCGACCCGCCGCTGTTCGACGACGTGCGCCGTTCGAGCGTCGTGAACCTCGCCGCCCGCTACGACGTCGACCCCGCCCACACCGAGCACGTCGCGCGGCTGGCGATGGGGCTCTTCGACGAGCTCGCCGAGCAGGGCCTGCACCCCGGCGACCGCTGGGAGCGTGAGCTGCTCTTCTCAGGCTGCATCCTGCACGACATCGGCATGTCGGTGGATTACGACGACCACCACAAGCACTCCCGCTACCTCATCCTCAACGCCGGCCTGCCGGGCTTCACGCCGCGCGAGGTCGCGCTCGTCGCGCAGGCGGCGCGCTATCACCGCAAGGGCACGCCCGAGTTCGGCGAGCTGTCGCCGCTCGCGCAGGACGGCGACGGCGAGCGGCTGAACCGCATGGCCCTGCTGCTGCGCCTTGCCGAGGACCTCGAGCGCAGCCGCGACCAGAGCGTGCGCGCCGCCCACGTCGTCCCCGGCGACGGCACGATCCGCCTCGAGCTCGAGGCCGACGGCGCCGCCGCCGTCGAGCGCTGGGCCGCGCAGCGCGAGGTCGACCTCTTCGAGCGCGCGTTCGGACGCCAACTCAAGGTCGAGGCAGCAGGATGACGCTCACGCGGGGAAGCGGGCCGCTCGGCGGCTCGCCGCGACATCCGAACCTCACGATCGAGGCGCGGGCGGCGAGACGCTGCGCGACGCGGCCGACAGCTACGAGTTGCCCCGCGCCGAGGCGATGAAGGTCGCCGGCCTCGTCTGCCTCTCCGGCGAGGGCGTGACCGTCGAGTCGGACTAGCTCGGGCTGCGCGCGTCCTCGGACGGCGGCGAGCCGACGGGGATCATCCTCGACTCGGAGGCGACGGCGTCGACGACCTCGGCCTCCTCGGCTTCCTTCTCCTCGAGATGGTCGCCGTCGCAGAGCACGCGGAAGTTGCCCGTCACACCGCCGTCGGCATGGATCGTGATGCCCGGCAGGACCTCCTCGCCCTCGTCGAAGCCCAGCCGCTCCATGTCGAAGTGCGCCAATCCGATCCCGTACGCGGTGTGCGTCGGGTTCTCGCGGTCATGCGAGTTCAGCGCGATCTGAAAGGCGCGCAGGTTGGCGGCGATCTTGTCGGTAGGGCTCGGCACGCGGCTTAAACCGTAGCGCGCGTCAGGCGTCGATCAAGACACCCGGGTTGAGCAGCCCACGGGGATCGACGGCGCTCTTCGCCGCCCGCAGCGCCGCCGCGAACAGGTCCGGGCGCTGGCGGTCGTACCACGGGCGGTGGTCGCGGCCGACGGCGTGGTGGTGGGTGATCGTCCCGCCGGCGGCGAGCAGCGCGTCGCTGACGGCCGCCTTGACCTGCGCCCACTGCTCCACCTCCTCGCCGCGCCGCGCGGGCGCGAGCACCGTGAAGTACGGCGCCGGCCCGTGGGGATAGACATGCGAGACACGGCACGTGATGCGGCCCGCGGGGCCGGCCGCCTCCGATGCCGCCGCGGTGACCGCCGTGTGCAGCGCGGCGAAGCGCTCCCACGTGACGGCCGTTTCGAACGTCTCGGACAGGATCCCCATCGCGACGAACGCGTCGCGCAGGTACGGCGCGCGGAAGAACGCCGCGCGCCAGGCGCCGACGGCGTCGCCGCTGCCCTTCGGGTCGCCGGCGAAGCGCGGCCGGCGCACCGTGCGCTCGTCCCACTCGCCGCCGGCCTCCGCGCAGATGTGCAGGCCGCGGTCGAGCAGCTCGCCGACTGGCACGATCGCCTCAGACACGCCCTCGAAGCCGAGCACGAGCAGCGCCGCGGTCCCGTCCGACGCGCCGGTCATGCGCGCCTCCTCGGCGTCGATGAGCCGGCAGTTGGAGGGCCGCAGGGCCGACTGGGCGATCCCCCGCAGCGCGTCGATGCCGTCGGCGAACGAGGCGAAGCGCACCGCCGCCAGCGAGTGCGCCCGCGGCCGCGGGCGCACCCGCACCCAGGCCTCGGTGACGATCCCGAGGATCCCCTCCGAGCCGAGCAGCACCCGGTCCGGCGACGGGCCCGCGCCCGAGCCCGGCACGCGGCGCGACTCCCACGCCCCGCTCGGCGTGACGGCCCGCACGGACTCGACGACGTCGTCGATGTGCGTCTCGGCGGTCGCGAAGTGCCCGCCCGCGCGGGTCGCGATCCAGCCGCCGAGCGTCGAGAGCTCGAAGGACTGCGGGTAGAAGCGCAGCGTCAGGT
>DATMJM010000574.1:0-6250 GCA_035553935.1 Solirubrobacteraceae bacterium | reverse complement strand
CGTTTGGCAGCGTGGACTTCGTCCGGGCGAAGGGGCTCGACATCGCCTACGAGCGGGCCGGCGACGGACCGCCGCTCGTGCTCGTGCACGGCGCCGCCGAGGACAGCCGGACGTGGCAGCCGCAGCTCGCCGCGCTCGCCGACGAGCTCACCGTCGTCGCGTGGGACGAGCCGGGTGCGGGCCGCTCGTCCGACGTGCCCGCCGACTTCGAGCTCGCCGACTACGCCGACTGCCTCGCGGCGCTGATCGAGCAGCTCGCGCTCGGTCCCGCGCACGTCGCGGGGCTGTCGTGGGGCGGCACGGTCGTGCAGGAGCTCTACCGCCGCCACCCCGCGCTCGTCGGGACGCTGATCCTCGTCGACACCTACGCCGGCTGGAAGGGCTCGCTCCCGGAGGAGGAGCTGCGCGCGCGGATCGCGTTCGTGCGCGAGCAGCTCGCCGCGCCCGCCGAGGACTTCGATCCGACCCTTCCCGGCCTGTTCGCGGGAGACCCGCCGGCCGAGGCCGCGGCGCTGCTCGAGCAGATGCAGGCCGACGTGCGCCCGCCGAGCATGCGGATCGCGCTGGGCATCATGGCCGAGGCCGACCAGCGCGACCTGTTGGCGACGATCGCCGTCCCGACGCTGCTGATCTGGGGCGAGCGCGATGCGCGCTCGCCGCTGAGCGTCGCGCGCCAGTTCGAGCAGGCGATCCGGGGAGCGCAGCTCGTCGTGATCCCGGGCTGCGGCCACCTGAGCAACCTCGAGCGCCCCCGCGAGTTCAACGAGGCCGTGCGGGCGTTCTGCCGCGCGCATCACCCGCGCTGAGCCGCTACGGCTCGACCTCGACGACGAAGGCGTCGTGCGGGCTCAGCCGCCCGCCGTCCTGCGACACCGCCTCCACCCGCCAACCGCCGCCCACGTCCCAGCCCTCCGGCACGGCGATGTGGGGGACATCCCGAACCGCGCGCCTGAGGCCGAGCGCGGCAACCGCCTCGGCGACCAGCTGCCGGTCGGCCGCCGCGTCGTCCGCAGCGCACGGGTGGCTCCAATCGCCGCCCCACACGAGGTCGCCGCGCCCGTGGGCCAGGCCGCACTGCAGCCGCCCGACGGTCGTCCGCATGCGGGCTGCGCGGTCGTGGTTCTCGTCGGGCCATTGCGCGACCGCGATCTGCGGCGACGGCAGCAGGCAGCTGCAGACGCGCAGCGCGCCGACCCGCGCGACCGCGGCGGCCTCGTGAACCGACGGCTCCTCCTCGACGCCGTCCCTGGCCCAGACGGCTGCGAAGGCCTTGTGGGTGCGGTCCATGGCATCCGACAGCACGGTGTCCTGGGCTCCCATGACCGTCCTGAACGTGTAGGGAACCTCGGTCAGCAGCCAGATGTCGCAGCCGACGGGCTCGATGAAGTCCAGCTGGCGCTTGAGCACCATCGGCGACGCGTTGCGCTCATGGGCGAGGTTCCAGGCTCCGATGCGGATCACGCGGGCAGTGTGCACGATCATCGCCGCAGCCCGGGCCGCGGGTTGTGCCACCATCGCCCCCGATGAGCACCAACCCCCAGCTCGCCTCGCTCGGCGTCAACGCGGTCGGCTACCTGCGCGGCGGCCTCGGCCTCGGCCAGGCGGCGCGGCTGTACGTGCAGGCGCTGCACGCCGCCGGCGTACCGGTTCGCACGACGACCGTCGACGTCAACCTGCCCGATGTCGTCGGTCCCGACGGGCGCCGCGCGCAGATCAAGACGACCGACTTCGCCGACCTGCACGTCGACGGCGAGCTGCCGTTCAACCTCATCTGCGTCAACGCCCCCGAGCTGCCGGCGTTCCACGCCGAGCTCGGCCCGGAGTTCTTCGCCGACCGCTACACGATCGGCGTCTGGGCCTGGGAGGTCGACGTCGTGCCGCCGAGCTGGGATCGGGCGTTCGCGCTCGTCGACGAGATCTGGGTGTACTCGCGCTACGTCGAGGAGATCCTCAGCCACGTCTCGCCGGTGCCGGTCGTGCGCGTGCCGCTGCCGATCGTCGCGCCCGCGGCGGGCGGCGACCTCACGGGCCTGCACCTGCCCGACGGCTTCACCTTCCTGTTCCTCTTCGACTTCTACTCGACGCTCGCGCGCAAGAACCCGCTCGGCCTCGTCGAGGCGTTCACGCGCGCCTTCGAGCCGGGCGAGGGGCCGCAGCTCGTCCTCAAGAGCCACAACGGCGACTTCAAGCCCGATCGCCTCGCGCGCCTGAACGACGCGATCGGCGGCCGGCCGGACATCCACGTCGTCGACCGCTTCCTCTCCGAGGCCGACATGGCGGCGCTCATGCGGCGCGCCGACTGCTACGTGTCGCTGCACCGCGCGGAGGGCTTCGGCCTGACGCTCGGCGAGACGATGGCGCTCGGCAAGCCCGTCATCGCGACCGGCTTCAGCGCCAACCTCGACTTCATGACCGCCGACAACTCCTACCTCGTGCGCCACAGCGAGACGCAGGTCGGCCCGGAGGGCGAGAACTACCCCGCGCAGGGGACGTGGGCCGAGCCGGACCTCGACCATGCCGCCGAGCTCATGCGCCACGTCTGGGAGCACCCCGACGAGGCGCGCGAGCGCGGGGCGCGGGCGCAGCGCGAGATCACCGAGCACTTCTCGCTGGAGGCCGTCGGCGACGCCGCCCGCGCACGGCTGAAGCGGCTGGCCGGCGTGCGCCGCCACAGCGCGCGCGCCAACGGCGGCTACGCCGACCCGGACCTGCCGCCCGACACGTACCTCGGCCTCGCCGAGCTCAAGCTCACGTACGACCCGATGCGCGATGCGCGCGAGACGGGCGGCGCGAAGGGCGCGATGCGCAAGGCCGCGCTGCAGGCCATGCGGCCGTACACGCACCACCAGGACGAGCTCAACCGCGCGCTGCTCGGCGCCCTGCGCGAGATGGACGAGCGCATCGAGGACGTCCTGCTGGAGACCCAGCGCCTGCAGATCGGGCTGCGCAAGCTGTCGGGCGCGATGGGCGACAGCGACCTGCAGCTCCTGCTCGAGGGCCTGCGCGCGCGTCCCGCCTCCACGCACCCGGCGATCTCGCAGACCGACGAGCAGGGCCGCCGCGTCCTGCGCTTCGACGGCGCCTCGAGCGACGCCGCGACCTACCGCGGCTTCGAGGACATCTTCCGCGGCGACGAGCGCGCGGTGCGCGAGCAGCAGGCGGCCTACGTCGAGCTGTTCGCGCAGGCGGGCAGCGCATGGGTGCTCGACCTCGGCTGCGGGCGCGGCGAGTTCCTCGACGCGCTGATCGGGCGCGGCATCGGCGCGCGCGGCGTCGACCTCGACGATTCGATGGTCGCGCGCTGCAAGGAGAAGGGCCTCGACGTCGAGCTCGCCGACGCCGCGTCGCACCTCGCCGGCCTGGCGGACGGATCGGTGCCCGGGATCTTCGCCGCGCAGGTCGTCGAGCACCTCGGCGCCGACGAGCTGACCGAGCTGCTCGGGCTCGTCCAGCGCAAGCTCGCCCCCGGCGGCCTCGCGATCCTCGAGACCGTCAACCCGCACAACCCGGCCGCGCTCAAGGCGTTCTGGACCGACACGACCCACCACCATCCGCTCTTCCCGGAGGTGCTGCTCGCCCTGTGCCGGCTGGCCGGCTTCGAATCGGGTGAGGTCCGCTTCCCGAGCCGCAGCGGCAGCTTCGACGCCGACGTGTACGCCAACCGCGACTACGCGGTCGTCGTGCGCAACGTCGCCTAGAACGGCAGCGCGTCGTAGATCTCGCGCAGCAGCGGCGCCTCGGCGTCGCGCTGGGAGACGAGCAGCTCGATGTCCTGCGGCCAGTCGATCGCGACGTCGGGGTCGTTGTAGTGAAAGCCGCGCTCGACCGCCGGGTCGTAGTAGGTCGAGCACTTGTACGTCACGTCGGCGACCTCCGACAGCACGCAGAAGCCGTGCGCGAAGCCGATCGGGACGTAGAGCTGCCGCGCCGCGGCGTCGTCGAGCTCGACGGCCTCCCACTCCATCCAGGTCGGCGAGTTGCGGCGCACGTCGACGACGACGTCGAGGATCGCGCCGCGCGCGCAGCGCACGAGCTTCGCCTGGCCCTCTCCGACGGAGAGGTGCATCCCGCGCAGCACGCCGCGCGCCGAGCGCGAGTGGTTGTCCTGCACGAACACGTCGCGCACGCCGTGCTCGGCCCAGGCGTTCGCGCGATAGCTCTCCAGGAAGAATCCGCGCGCGTCGCCGTGGACTCGCGGCTCGAGCAGGATCGGGCCGTCCAAGCGTGTCTCGATCAGCCGCATCGGCCCAGCAATCTAGTGTCTGGCGGATGGACGAGGCCCGCGCCAAGCGGCTGACGCTGATCGCCTGCATCCTCGGCTCGGCGATCGTCTTCGTCGACCAGACCGTCGTAAACGTCGCGCTGCCGGCGCTGCGCGAGGACCTCGACGCGTCGCTGGCGGGCCAGCAATGGGTCGTCGCGGCCTACCTGCTGCTGCTCGCCTCGCTGATCCTCGTCGGCGGCTCGCTGGGCGACGTCTACGGGCGGCGGCGGATCTTCGCGATCGGCGTCGCCGGCTTCGGCGCCGCCTCGCTCGTCTGCGCGATCGCCCCGTCGGTCGCGCCGCTGATCGCGGCGCGGGCCTTGCAGGGCGCCTTCGGGGCGCTGCTCGTGCCCAGCTCGCTGGCGATCATCACGACCGTCTTCCCGCCCGGCGAGCGGGCGGCCGCGATCGGCTCCTGGACGGCGGGCACGAGCGCGGCGATCGCCGCCGGGCCGCCGCTGGGGGGGCTGCTCGTCGACGCCATCTCGTGGCGGGTGATCTTCGCGATGAACGTGCCGCTCGTGCTCGTCTGCCTGTGGCTCATCGCGCGAGCCGTGCCCGAGTGCGGCGGCGACCGGGTGCAGCGGATCGACGTGCCGGGCGCGGTGATGTGCGCCCTGGGCCTGGCCGGGCCGACCTATGCGCTCATCCAGCAGCCGCTGATGGGCTGGTCGGATCCCGCCGTCTACCTGCCGCTCGTCGGCGGGCTGGGCGCGCTCGTCGCGTTCGTCGCCTACGAGCGCCGCGCCCCCGACCCGATGCTGCCGCCGGCGATCTTCCGCTCGCGCAACTTCGCCGTCGGCAACGTCGTGACGCTGAGCGCCTACGCCGGTCTCGGCGCGGCCTCGTTCTTCATCGCGATCTTCCTGCAGCAGGTGGCGGGCTACAGCGCGTTCGAGGCGGGCATCGCCGTCGCGCCGATCACGCTGCTGCTGATCGCGCTGTCGCGCCGGTTCGGCGCGCTGGCGACCCGCATCGGGCCGCGGCTGCTCATGACGGTCGGCCCCGTCGTCGGCGGGATCGGCCTGCTGGCGTTCGCCCGCGTCGACGAGCGCGGCTCCTACGTCGGCGACGTGCTGCCGGCCACGCTGCTGTTCGGCCTCGGGCTGGCGATGACGGTCGCGCCGCTGACCGCCACGGTCCTGCAGGCCGCCGACCGCCGCTACGCGGGGATCGCCTCCGGCGTCAACAACGCGATCGCGCGGGTCGCGGCGCTGCTGGCGATCGCCGTCGTCGGGGCCGTCATCTCGGCGGGCTTCGCCACCGGGGTCGGCGAGCGGCTCGACGAGCGTCCCGCCGGCGGCGCGGCGCAGCGCGCCTATGTCGACGAGGCCCGCGAGCGGCCGCTGTCGCTGCCGGACCGACGCGTCGACGAGGCCACGCGCGTGGCGGTCCGCGACGCCAACGTCGCCGCGTTCCATCGCGGGATGCTCGTCGCCGGGCTGCTGATGATCGCCGGCGGGCTGATCGCGCTGGCGGGGATCGAGAACCCGCGCCGCGAGGAGCTCGAGGCGCAGCCGGCCGCGGCGACGGCCGCTTAAGCTTCTGCGCCGATGAAGGAACGCCTCACGATCACTCCCGCGCGCTACGCGCTGATCGCCCGCGTCGCGCTCGTCGCCTTCACGCTGATCGTCGTGACCGGCGTGGGCGTCCGCGTCACGGGGTCGGGGCTCGGCTGCCCGACGTGGCCGAAGTGCACGGACCGGTCGCTCTACGCCGAGCTACAGCTGCACGGCATCATCGAGTTCGGCAACCGCCTGCTGACGTCTGTCGTCGGCTTCGCGGCGCTTGCCGCGTTCGTCGGCGCATGGCGCCGGCGGCCGTTTCGCAAGGACCTGCTCGTCTGGTCGGCGTTCCTGCCGGTCGGCGTCCTCGCGCAGGCGGTGCTCGGCGGCTTCACGGTCCTCTACGACCTCGCGCCCGGCTTCGTCATGAGCCACTACCTGCTGTCGATGCTGATCCTCGTGGCCTGCGTGGTGCTGGACT
>DATMJM010000573.1:0-6475 GCA_035553935.1 Solirubrobacteraceae bacterium | reverse complement strand
ATCGGCGACAGCGCCGACCGCGTCATGGTCGCCTTCACGGTGATCTCGTTCCTCGCGCTCGTGGCCGCCGTCTACGCGCTGGCCAAGACCGCGTTCACGCCGCTCGTCGGCTTCGTCGCCGCGGCGCTGCTCGTGACGCGGTTCGACTTCCCGTTCCTGGCCGCGCGCGGCTACATCGACATCCCGTACCTCGCGGTCGTCATCTGGGCCGCGGTGATCGAGCTGCGCGCACCGCGCCGCCACCCGGTCGTCGTGCTGACGCTGCTGGCGGCGGCGGGCCTCATGCGGCCGG
This sequence comes from Solirubrobacteraceae bacterium, assembly GCA_035553935.1. Taxonomy (GTDB): domain Bacteria; phylum Actinomycetota; class Thermoleophilia; order Solirubrobacterales; family Solirubrobacteraceae; genus CADCVQ01. The sequence goes on along the minus strand of DATMJM010000573.1, from coordinate 6,183 downwards.
AGGCCTGGCTGCTGGCCGGCGTGTACTGGCTGTGGCTCCTGCCGCGGGTGACCTGGAGCCGGCGCGCGATCTACGCGGCGATGGCAGCGATCGGGCCGGTCGTCTGGGTCGCCGTCGACTTCGCCGTCACCGGCAACCCGCTGTACTCGCTGACGGGCACCCGCGACCTCGCCGAGGAGCTGGGGCGCAACAAGGGCGGCGCCGCGGTGCCGGCCGCGTTGTGGGCGTTTCTCGTCAAGCTCGTGAAGTTCCCGGTCATGGTCGCCGCGATCGCCGGCGCGGCGCTGGCGGTCGTGCTGACGCCGCGGCGATCGCTCATGCCGCTCGTGCTGTTCGCGGTCGGCGCGGGCACGTTCGCGCTCGTCGGCGTCGCCGGCCTGTCGGTGATCGACCGCTACCTGCTGGTCCCCTCGCTGTGCGCGATGGTCTTCGCGGCCGTCTTCATCGGCGGCTGGACGATGCTCGAGCGCGGGACGAACTGGCGGCGCGTGTGGGCGGCCGGCGCGCTGGCGACCGTCGTCTTCGGCGTCGTCTTCACGGCGACGCGCGTTAACCTCACGCAACTGCGCAACGAGCTGCGCTTCCGCGGGGATGCGCACGTGGGGCTCGAACGAGTGCTGCACGACCCGCAGGTCACCCGTGCCCTGCGCTGTGGACCGCTATACGTGCCAAACCACAAGCTCATCCCCGACGTGCGCTGGATCCTCGACCGCTCGGAGTCCGAGGTGATCGCGCGCTCGAGCCTGCGCACGAAGGCCGACCCCGACCCGCCGCCGCCGTCGCGCGGCGTGGCGATCCTCGTGCACAACCGCCCCGCGCTCTTCAAGCAGGCATTCGTGACCGACAACGACGAGAGCGCCGACAACCTGCCGCCGCCCGGATTCGTCCGCGTGGCGACGAGCCAGTACTACGCCGCCTATGTCAGCTGTTGAGCGCCAGCTGCGCGAGCAGCCGCGGCCGCCCGCGCAGGAGCCCGGCGGCCTGACCGGCGTGCTGAGCGTGCCGAGCCTCCGCGTGCTGCGCCCCGGAAGCGACCGGCTCGTCTGGGGGGCCGCGATCGGCGCCGTCCTGCTGCTGGCCTTGGGGCTGCGCGTCTGGGGCATCGACCACGGGCTGCCGTACGCCTACAACGCCGATGAGAACGCGCACTTCGTGACGCGCGCGATCGGCCTGTTCGGCCACGATTGGGACCCCAACTACTACGTCAACCCGCCGGCCTACACCTACCTCGTCCACCTCGTGCTGGGCGCGTGGTTCGGCGGCCGCGCCGGGGTGTCGAACACGTTCGCCGCCGATCCGACACAGATCTGGATCATCTCGCGCGCGGTCGCGGCGCTGCTCGGGACGCTCGCGGTCTGGCTGCTGTACCTCGCCGGGTCGCGGCTCGTCGACCGCCGCGTCGGGTTGCTGTCGGCGGGCATCTTCGCCGTCGCCTTCCTGCCGGTCTTCTACTCCAAACTCGCGCTCAACGACGTCCCGACGCTGGCCGGCGTCTGCCTCGCGCTGTGGGGCGCGGCCGGGATCCTGCGCACCGGGCGGCTGCGCGACTACGTCTGGGCGGCGATCGGCCTCGGGCTGGCATGCGCGACGAAGTACACGGGCGGCATCGTGCTGCTGCCGATCGTGGGCGCCGCGGCGGCGCAGTTCGCGGCGCCCGGCGGCAAGCCGGGGGCGCTGCGCGGGACCGGCGTCGTCGTCGCCCTGTCGCTGCTGACGTTCTTCGTCGCCAACCCGTACGCGGTGCTGGACTTCTCGTCGTTCTGGAACGGGCTGACGCACCAGTCGACCGCTTCGGGGGACGCGGCCGGCAAGCTCGGGCTCACGCAGGAGTCCGGCTACGCCTACTACCTGTGGTCCTTCGGCTGGGGCCTGGGCTGGCTGCCGCTGTTCTTCGCACTCGGGGGCGCGGTACGGCTGTTCTTCGATGAGCGGCGCCTGCTGTGGATGCTGCTGCCGCCGATCGTTCTGTTCGTCTTGTTCATGGGCTCGCAGGAGCGCTACTTCGGTCGCTGGCTGATGCCGGTCTTCCCGTTCGTGTGCGTCCTCGCGGCATACGCCGCGATTGAGCTCGCCGACTGGCTGGGGCGGTTCTCGCCCGCCCTGCGACCGACGTTCGTCGCGGCCGCCGTCGTCGTCCTGTGCGGGCAGGGGTTCGTCTACTCGCTGCACTCCGGCCTCGTGACCTCGCGCAAGGACACGCGCAACATCGCCCGCGAGTGGATGGTGCTCAACGTGCCGGCGGGCACCAAGATCGTCGTCGAGCCGGTCGTGCCCGACCAGTGGGCGCAGGACATCGGCAATCCCTCGCCGATCACATCCAACGGCAACCGCTGGAACAAGTATCCGATCAGCCGCTCGCAGATCGACCCCAAGACGGGTCAGCCGGTGACCGGCGACGGGGTCATCGTGAACATCGAGGACTTCGAGCGCGTGCTGCGCCCCGAGCTCGTCGACGTGTTCGAGCAGCAGGCGTACTGCTGGGTCGTCGTCGGCTCGACGCAGCGCGGCCGCGCGGAGGCGGAGCCCGACGAGGTGCCAAACGCTCTGCGCTACTACGCGGAGCTCGAGCGCCGCTCGAAGGTCGCCTACTCGGTGTCTCCGTACGGCAAGGGCGAGGGTCCCGTCGCCTTCAACTTCGATTGGACGTTCAACTACTACCCGCTGGCCTACAACCGTCCGGGACCGGAGATGACGATCTACCGGCTGCAGGATGGCCGCTGCGCGGAGGGGCTGACGACGGGGGCGTAGGCGGCGCGCGGGACGCGCTGGTCGCGTGGTATCGCTCGGCTCGATCGTCGGCGGCGAGCGGCGCGCTTGTGAGCCGAGGGCGGGGCGGGGGCGCGACCACGCGCGGTCGCGGTCGAAGATCGCCGCTGTTCACCGGCGCCCGGCGGGCGGCGGCACGCGACGCGCGCAGCCGCCCGCTCACCCGTATGCTGGCCTCGTGGCAACGCTCACCGCCGCCGACCACGGCCACCTGGCGCGCACGATCGAGCTCGCCGAGTTCGGGCTCGGGCGCGTGCACCCCAACCCGATGGTCGGAGCCGTGATCGTGCGCGACGAGAAGGTGCTGGGGGAGGGCTGGCACGAGGAGTGCGGCGGGCCGCACGCCGAGGTCAACGCGATCGCCGACGCCGCCGGCGCCGACCTCACCGGCGCGACGCTCTACGTCTCGATGGAGCCGTGCTGCCATCACGGCAAGACACCGCCGTGCACCGACGCGATCATCGTCGCGCGGCTGGCGCGCGTCGTCGTCGCGTCGGATGACCCGAGCACGAAGGCATCGGGTCGCGGGCTGGGCATCCTGCGCGACGAGGGCATCGACGTCGACGTCGACGACGGCGCGCTCGCCGCGCGCGCGCGGCTCATCAACCAGGCCTTCCGCAAGCATGCGCGCACCGGCCGGCCGTGGGTGCTCTTCAAGTCGGCGATGACGCTCGACGGGAAGGTCGCGACCCGCACGGGCGACTCGCAGTGGATCTCCGACGAGTCCAGCCGCGCCCGTGCGCACCGCTGGCGGGCGAGCGTCGACGCCGTCGCCGTCGGGATCGGCACCGCGCTCGCCGACGACCCGCAGCTCACCGCCCGCGTCGAGGGCGTCCATCACCAGCCGCGCCACGTCGTCTTCGACTCCACCGCCCGGCTGCCCCTGGACTCCAAGCTCGTGAGCGCGGCGTCGCAGTCCGCACTGACGGTCGTCGTCTCGCGCGCCGCGCCCCGCTCGGCGGTCGAGGCGCTGGAGATGGGGGGCGCGGAGGTCGTCGTCGCCACCGGCGAGAACGAGCCCGCCCGCGTGCGCTCGGCGCTCGACCAGCTCGGCGCGCGCGGGATCACATCGATCCTCCTCGAGGGCGGCCCGCACCTGGCGGGCGCCTTCCTCGATGCGGGCCAGATCGACGAGGTGCGCCTCTTCCTCGCGCCGCTGCTGCTCGGCGGCCGCGCGGCGCGCGATCCCCTCGAGGGCGAGGGCGTGGAGCGGATCTCCGAGGCGCTGCGCGCGCTGACGCTCGATTGCGAGCCCGTCGCCGACGACCTGCTCGTCTCGGCGCGGCTGCGCGAATGGTGAGGCGCGATGGCGAACGGATCTTCGGGCGCGGGGCCACGCGCCCCGCGGAGGTAGCCGATCGGTGTTCACCGGACTCGTCGCCGACGTCGGCAGCGTCGCCGCCGTCGAGCAGGCCGCCGGCGGCCTGCGCCTGACGCTGCGCACGCGCCTGGCGGGCGAGGTCGCCGAGGGCGATTCGGTCGCGGTCAACGGCGTCTGCCTGACGGCGACCGCCGTGAGCGCCGAGGGCTTCGCGACCGACGTCATGCGCGAGACGCTCGACCGCAGCACGCTAGGGGCGATCGAGCCGCGCGCGCCGGTCAACCTCGAGCTCGCGGTGCGCGCGACCGACCGCCTCGGCGGCCACATCCTGCAGGGCCACATCGACGGCGTCGGCACCGTGGCGGAGGTCCGCGAGGACGGCTTCGCGCGCGTCGTGACGCTGCGCCCCCCCGACGCGGCGCTGCTGCGCTACGTCGTGCACAAGGGCTCGATCGCGCTCGACGGTGTCTCGCTCACCGTCGCGCGCATCGACGGCGCGAGCTTCGACGTGTCGCTCATCCCCGAGACGCTCGAGCGCACGACGCTCGGCGGCGCCGCGGCCGGGACGCGGATGAACCTCGAGGTCGACGTCATCGCGAAGTACGTCGAGAAGCTGATGGCCCGCTGAGAATCCGCTGCGCGGCGCATGGGTACCCACGAGCGAATGCATCAGCTGCGCTCACGCATCACGCTCCTGGCCGCCGCCGCCGCGCTGGCCGCTTCGCTGCCGGCCTGCGGCACCGACGACGCCGTCGAACGCGACACGAGAGATGCTCGCCAGGAGCTCGACGAGGACGCTGGGAAGACCGACGAGAAGGTCAAGGACGCCGCCGAGGACGCGGGTGACGAGATCGAGCAGGGCGTGGAGGACGTAGACGGCCGATGACGCCGGCCAAGGAGCAGGAACAGCTCGACGTCGAGGCGGCGCTCGAGCGGCTGCAGGCCGCCCTGCGCCTGCAGTACCGCTCGGCGCTCGGCTACACCGCGGCGGCAGGAAGCGTCGTCGGCTTCAGCTACCAGCACCTCGGCGAGGCGCTGTGGCGCTTCGCCCAGCGCGATCTCGAGGACGCGCGCCGGCTCGTCGAGAAGATCGTGACCTATGGCGTCCTTCCGACGACCGAGGTCGCGCCCCTGCGCTGCTTCGACGAGCCGTCCGCGCTCATCGACTGGCTGATCGAGGCCGAGGAGCAGGCCACGGAGGCGCTGCAGGACTGCATCGCCCCGACGGGTCGCGAGGCGCGCTCGGAGGCGCTCGAGCACCGGATGGAGCACATGATCATGCGCAAGCAGGAGCAGATCGACCTGCTGCGGCGCGCGCGCCGCGGCGCCTGACCGCGGCGCCGCCTGCGGCGCGCCTCCCGGGCGCGCCCGCGGTTTGGCAAGCTAGGGGCCATGAGCCCGATGACACGCAGCCCGTTCGCCACCATCGACGAGGCGCTCGAAGACATCCGCCAGGGCAAGATGGTGGTCGTCTGCGATGACGAGGATCGCGAGAACGAGGGCGATCTGACGATGGCGGCGCAGTTCGCCACGCCCGAGGCCGTGAACTTCATGGCGAAGGAGGGACGCGGCCTGATCTGCCTGTCGCTGACGCCCGAGCGCTGCGACGAGCTGGGCCTCGACCTCATGGCGGCGAAGAACGAGTCTCCGTTCGAGACGCCGTTCACGGTCTCGATCGAGGCTCGCGAGGGCGTCACGACAGGAATCTCGGCGCCGGACCGCGCGCGCACGATCCAGGTCGCGATCGATCCGGAGAGCTCGCCGCGCGACCTCGTGCAGCCGGGCCACATCTTCCCGCTCAAGAGCAAGGCCGGCGGCGTCCTCGAGCGGGCCGGCCAGACGGAGGCCGCGGTCGACCTCGCGCGCCTCGCCGGCCTGAACCCCGCCGGCGTGATCTGCGAGGTCATGAACGACGACGGCACGATGGCGCGTGTCGACGACCTCGTCGCGAAGTACGTCGAGAAGCTGCTCGCGCGCTGAGCATCGGAGGCCGTGCAGATGGGTACTCACGCTCACATGGCCACCCTGCGCAGACGACTCTCGCTTCTCGCGGCGCTCGCCGCGCTCGTCGCGCTGCCCGCTTGCGGCACCGACGA
>DATMJM010000572.1:0-2553 GCA_035553935.1 Solirubrobacteraceae bacterium | reverse complement strand
GCGCTCGCCCGGCCCGACGCGGACGCGCTCGCCATCGCCTGCAGGCGCGGCGGGTCCCCGAGCAGCGCGCCGACCTCGGCGCCCAGCCGTGCCGGCGTCAGCTCGTCGTCGGGCAGCACGATCGCCGCGCCGGCCCGCTCCATCCAGCGCGCGTTCGCGGTCTGGTGATCGGCGCTCGCGTGCGGGTAGGGCACGAGGATCGCCGGCTTCCCGGCGGCCGCGATCTCGAAGATCGAGCCGCCGGCGCGGGCGACGCAGAGATCGCAGGCCGCGAGCGCCTCGCCGAACTCGTCGATGTAGGGCCGCAGGTCGTAGTTGGGGGCGCCGACCCGCGGCGCGAGCGCCGCGTGGTCGCGCGTGCCCGCGGCGTGCAGCACCCTGAACGGCGCGGCATGGAACGCCTCGACGGCGGCCTCGTTGATCGTCCGCGCGCCGAGCGAGCCGCCGAAGACGAGCACGCACAGCTCTCCCGGCTCGAGGCCGAAGCGCGCGCGAGCGGCCGCCACGTCCTCGACCGGCGGCGGGACCGGCCGCCCGGTCACGCGGTAGCGCGGCCCGTCACGGCCGGCGATCGGGAAGGCGAGGCAGACGCGGCGAGCGCGCGGCGCGAGCAGCCGGTTGGTGACTCCGAGGTGGCTGTCTGCCTCGGTCAGCACGAGCGGGACACGGCGCCCGAGCGCCGCCAGCCCGACGGGCCCGGCCACGTAGCCGCCGCCGCCGAGCACCGCCGCTGCGTGCAGCTCGCCGAGGATCCGCGTGGCTGTGCCGACGGCCGTTGCGGCGCGCAGCGCGGCGCGCGCGGCGCGCAGCGGGTTCGTGCGGCTCAGTCCCTCGACACGGATCGCGCGCAGCTCGTAGCCGGCCGCAGGGACGAGCTCCGCCTCCGCCCGCTCGCCGCCGACGAAGACGACCTCAGCGCCCGCCGCCCGCAGCCGCTCGGCGACCGCCAGCGCCGGCACGACGTGCCCCGCCGTTCCGCCCGCCGCGATCACCACTGTGTGCACCGCGTGATCCTTGCGCATCGTCGCGACGATCGGCCGCGGGCAGCGCGGCGAGGTGGCTCGTGCTGCGGGCGGCGATGTTCAGCAGCAGTCCCATCGTCGCCAGCAGCACGAGCAGCGAGCTCGAGCCCGACGAGATGAACGGCAGCGGCACGCCCGTCAGCGGCGCGAGGCCGAGGACGGCGAAGATGTTCAGCAGCGCCTGGCACATGATCAGCGCCGTCAGCCCGGCGGCCAGTAGCTGTGCGTACCGCGTCGCGGCGGTCTTGGCGGTGCGCAGGCCGGCGTAGCCGATCAGGCCGTAGAGGAACAGCAGGCCGCAGACTCCGGCGATCCCGAGCTCCTCGCCGATGACCGCGAGGATGAAGTCGGTGTGCGCCTCGGGCAGGTAGAAGACCTTCTGCACCGACTCGCCGAGGCCGACGCCGAAGAACCCGCCCGAGCCGAGCGCGATCTGCCCCTGGACGGACTGGAAGCCGACGGAGTCCGCGTGCGCCCACGGATTGAGGAACGCCGTCAGACGTGCCGCGCGGTACGGCTCGACGACGATGAAGAGCATGACCAGCACGGCGCCGATGCTCGCGATCTTGCCGATGAGGCCCAGCGGGATGCCGGCGACGAGCAGCAGCGCCCCGAGCGTGAAGGCGATGACGAGCGACGTCCCCAGGTCGGGCTGCGTCGCGATCAGCAGCATCGCCGCGCCGGCGACGACGAGCAGCGGCCCGATGACGCCCTTGACCGTCTGCAGCCGTGACGGCCTGGCCGCCAGCAGGCCCGCGCCGTAGAGGACGAGCGCGAGCTTCATGAGCTCGGACGGCTGGAACTGCAGCGGGCCGGCGCCGAGCCAGCGTCGCGCGCCGTTGACCTCGATGCCGATGCCCGGGATCTTGACGGCGATCAGCAGCAAGAAGGAGCAGCCGAGCAGCGCCGGCGTGAAGCGCGGCAGCAGTTCCAGGCCACCGCGGGCGAGCACCTGCATGACCACGAGCCCGACCGCGCCGAAGCCGAGGTACTTGACGAGGTACAGCGTCCCGTCGCCCTGGCCCTCGAGCAGCGTGCGCGCCGACGAGGCGCTGTAGACCATGACCGCGCCGGCGGCCAGCAGGCAGAGCGTCGCCGTGAAGAGGATGTTGTACTCGACCGGCTTGGGGCTGCGCCGGGACTTCGGCGCAGGGGAAGCACGGACAGGCCGGGCGGCGGAGGCCATCGCCTGCGCCCTTCGACGTTGCGCGCGTGACTCCTTGACCGTGCCGCGCGCCTACGCGGCCGTTGGCGCGGCGCCGCCCGTCGGTAGGGGCGCGGGCTCGGCGGGCGGCCTTGGCCTTGGCCTATCGTCTGCGTAGTCGGGCGGGCGCGGTGATCCTCAAGCAGGCCATGTGCGGTTCGTCACGCAGTCTTAGGCGCGCGAGGGTGCGATATTGGGGACATGCCGATCGCGCTCTCGCTCGTCGACGGAAGCTGGATCTTCGGCGGGTTTCTCGTGCTCTTCTTCCTCGCGATCACGCACGGCTACTACACCCGCACCGGCAGCGCGATCAACCAGCGCCCGTAC
>DATMJM010000571.1:0-2108 GCA_035553935.1 Solirubrobacteraceae bacterium | reverse complement strand
CGACCTCCGCGAGGCCGCCGACGCGCGTCGCCACGACCGGCGTGCCGCAGGCGAGCGCCTCGACCGTCGGCAGGCCGAAGCCCTCGTCGTCGGAGGGGAACACGAGCGCCCGCGCGCCGGAGAGGATCGCGGCGAGGTCGTCGTCGGGGACGTGCCCGGTGAGGGTCACGTCGGGCAGTTCGTGCGCCCATGGCCGCGTCGCCCCGACGAGCACGAGCGGCAGCTCGCGCGGCGTGCGGGCGAGCGCCGCGATGCGCTTGCGCGGGTCGGGCGTCTGCAGGCCGCCGACCCAGACGAGGTACTCGGCGGGCAGCCCGTAGCGCTCGCGGGCCGCGGCGATCTCCTCGGCGCCGCGCTCGTACATCGCCGGCGCCGGTGCCTCGTGGATGACGACGATCCTCTCCGGGTCGATCCCGACGTGGTCGCTCACGTCGCCGGCGACGACCGCCGTCGGCACGATCACGCGCGCGGCGCGCGTCACGGCCAGGTAGCGCATCCGGAAGCGGATCCCGGTGCGCAGGTACTCGCTGCGGCGCTTGAGCGGGACGACGTCGTGCAGCGTCACGACCTGCGGGCCGGGCGGGCGCAGCAGCGCCCCGTCGATCCACGGGGAATGGAACACGTCGACGCGCCGTGGGCGGTGCGACTCGACCACCTCGTCACCGCGCGCGGCGGTCGCGCGCAGCGCGTCGAGCAGGCAGCTCGTGTAGCGCCCGTGTGCGCGCGGCGGCGCCCATCCGCTCGCGGTCGGCGAGCACCTCGAGCACCGCGGCGGCGAGCTCGGCGGGCCGGCCCGGCGTCACGAGCCGCCCCGTGACACCGTCGGCCACGACCTCCGCGAGGCCGCCGACGCGCGTCGCCACGACCGGCGTGCCGGCGGCCATCGCCTCGGCGAGGACGGTGCCGAAGGGCTCCTGGCGCGACGGGGCGACGAGCACGTCGAGATGGCGCATGACGGCCGCACCGTCCGCCACCCACGGCACGTGCTCGACATCGGCGGACGCGCGCACGCGGCGGGCGTACTCGGGAGAGCTGTCGTAGGGGTCGTCGCCGACGAGCACGATCCGCGCGTCCGGCAGCGCAGCGCGGATCTGCGGTGCGGCGCGGACGAGGTCCAGCGGGCCCTTGCGCGGCTCGATGCGACCGACGAAGCCGACGATCGGCCCGGCGCCGTCACCCGCCGGCCACGGCGCCGGCGCGTCGGGCACGTCGAGCTCGACCGGGCAGTAGACGACGTGTGCGCCAAGGCCCGGCAGGCGCTCTGCGACCGCTCCCGAGTCGGCGAGGACGGCGTCGGCGAGCGACCAGAGGCGCGGCACGCGCTCGACGATGTCGTGCACGTGCAGCACGCTGCGCCGGCCGATCAGCGCGGGCAGCAGGCGGCCGCTGACGGTGCCGTTGAGGTAGACGAGGTCGTGCCCGGCCGCCAGGCGCCGGGCGCGCGGGAAGCTCGCCGCCGCGCGGGCGCCCGCGCCGCGCTCCAGGCCGCCGAGGCGCAGCCGCACGACGGGCAGCCCCGCGTCGTCGAGCGGCCCCGCCGCCGGCGTGGCGAGGGTCAGCTCGTGGCCGCGCGCGAGCAGCCGCCTGGTCAGCCGCAGCAGCCCGATCTCCGCGCCGCCCGGCTGGGCGACGGCACACACGGCGAGGATCCTCATCGGGGTCGATCCTTGCAGGAGGCGGCCCGCTGCGAGACTGCGGGCATGTCCACCGCGCTGCACGACGCGATCTGGGAGGCCGTGCCCGCCGACGCGCGGCCCGAGCGCTTCGCGCTGCGGCGCGACTTCGTGCTGGCGCACGTGCAGCCCGGCGAGAGCGTGCTCGACCTCGGCTGCGGGGCGGGCGAGTTCAGCGAGGCGCTGCTGGCCGCGGGCGCTAGGACGATCGGCGTCGACGTCGCGCGCGAGGCGCTGCGCCGCGCACAGGAGCGCCTGCCGGGCGCCGACCTGCGGCTGTGGCGCGACGGAGAGCCGCTGCCGCTGGAGGACGCAAGCGTCGACACGGTCTGGGCGGGCGAGGTCATCGAGCACGTCGCCGACGTCGCGCCGTGGCTGTCGGAGGTGCGCCGCGTGCTGCGCCCGCGCGGGACGCTGCTGCTGACGACGCCCCAC
>DATMJM010000570.1:0-12140 GCA_035553935.1 Solirubrobacteraceae bacterium | reverse complement strand
GCAGTGAAAGCCGGCGGCCTCGAAGGCGTTGGCGTCCGAACCGCCGCCGGTCGCGCGGCGCTCGGGGGCGTAGCCGCACGCGCGCAGCGCCTGCTCGGCTGCGAGCACCGCGGGCGCGCCGGGCGCGTGGCGGTAGCCGTCGAACAGCCGCTCCGTGGTGACGTCGACGTCGCAGAAGCAGGCTGGCGTGTTGGCGGCGTCATGGGCGCAACCGAGGATCTCGGCGACGAGGTCCTCGGCCTTCGCGGGCTCGAGCGAGCGCACCTCGCCCACGACGTCGCAGCGCGCGGCGACGATGTTCGTGCCGCCGCGCTGGCCGCCCTCGATCGTGCCGACGTTGGCGGTGGTCTCGTCGTCGATGCGGCCGAGCCGCATCGCGCCGATCGCGCGCGCGGCCGCCTCGATCGCGCTACGCCCGTCCTCGGGGCGGATCCCGGCGTGCGCGGGCGTGCCGCGAAAGCGCGCGTCCCAGCGGTAGTACGTCGGCGACGCGACGATGATCTCGCCGATCGGCGAGGCGTGGTCGAAGACGTAGCCCCAGTCGCTGCGCAGGCTCGTGACGTCGAACGCCTTGGCGCCGGCGAGGGCGTTCTCCTCGCTGACGGTGAACAGCAGCTCGAGGCCGACCGGGGAGCCTTCGACGGCGCAGCGCCTCGTCGCCTCCAGGATGACGGCGACCGCCGCCTTGTTGTCGGCGCCGAGGATCGTCTCGCCGCGGCTGACCCAGCCGCCGTCCTCGCATACCGGCTCGATCATCCCGTCCTCGGGCACCGTGTCGAGGTGCGCGCACAGCAGGATCGTCCGCTCGCCGCGCCCGGGGATGCGGGCGAGGAGGTTGCCGCACTCGGCGCCGACCTCGGCGGCGACCCCGTCCTCCTCGACGTCGACGCCCATCGCGCCGAGCTCGCGCGCGACCGCCTCGGCCATCGCCCGCTCGCGGCCGAACGGGCTGGGGATCGCGCACAGGCGCGCGAACGTGTCGTTCAGGCGGCGGCGCTCGACGTCGGAGGCTGGGCGCATCGGCCATCAGTCTGACGGGCGGCGCACGGCGGGCGCGCCGCAGCCGGCCTCACTCGGGCGGCGTCGGGCTCGTGGAGGGGTCGTTGGGCGTCTGTACGTCCGCGGTGTCGTTGTCGACGACCGTGTGCGCCGGACGCGACGAGTCGTCGCCCTCGGCCATCTCCTTCTCCTTGCGCCGTTGGACGTAGCCGCCCGCGCCGAAGAGCGCGACCGCGCCGGCGATCGCCGCGAAGAGGATGATGAGCGTCAGGATGACTGTGACTCCGCCTTCCATGGCGGATCGCATACCCGCTCGCGGCGGACCCAACTCGATCGCGCGCGCCGCGTGCCCTACGTGCGCGAGGCGCGGTACTCGGCCGCAGCGGACGCGTGCCCCTCCGCGCGCTGCAGCGACGCGCCGACGAAGTCGCGAAACAGCGGCGCGGGGCGCTCGGGGCGCGACTTGAACTCCGGATGGAACTGGGACGCGACGAAGAACGGGTGGTCATCGAGCTCGATCATCTCGACGAGCCGCTCGTCGGTCGTGGTGGCGCCGACGATGAGGCCCGCCGCCTCCAGGCGCTTGCGCAGGAAGATGTTGACCTCGAAGCGGTGGCGATGGCGCTCGTAGGCCAGCTCGCCGTACATCTCGCGGGCGCGGGTGCCGGGGTGGATCTTCACCGGCTCGACGCCGAGGCGCATCGTGCCGCCCAGGTCGGTGATCTCCTTCTGCTCGGGCAGCAGGTCGACGACCGGATACGGCGTCTCGGGATCGAACTCCGTGGAGTTGGCGCCCTCCATGCCGGCGATGTGGCGCGCGAACTCCATGACCGCGACCTGCATGCCGAGGCAGACGCCCAGGTAGGGGATCCGCTGCTCGCGCGCGACGCGCGCGGCCCGGATCTTGCCCTCGATGCCGCGGCCGCCGAAGCCGCCCGGGATGAGGATGCCGTCCGCCGACCCGAGCCGCTCGAGCGCCGCGGCGTCGTTGTCGAGCGACTCCGAGTCGACCCAGTCGATCTCGACGCTGACGTCGTGATGGAAGCCCGCGTGGCGCAGCGCCTCGCAGACCGACAGGTAGGCGTCCTGCAGCGCGACGTACTTGCCGACGAGGGCGATCTTGACGGCGTCGCTCGCCTCGCCGGCGCGGCGCGTGATCTCGGCCCACTCGGAGAGGTCGGGCGGCTGCGCGTCGATGACGAAGTGGTCGCAGATGAGCTCGTCGACGCCCTCCTCGGCGAACCACAGCGGCACCTTGTAGATGTTGTCGACGTCCTTGGCGCTGACGACCGCGCCGATCGGCAGCGAGGCGAACAGCGCGATCTTCTTGCGGATGTCGTCGCCGAGCTCGGACTCCGAGCGGCACAGCAGCATGTCGGGCTGGATGCCGATCCGCCGCAGCTCGTTGACCGAGTGCTGCGTCGGCTTGGTCTTCAGCTCGCCGGCATGTGCGATGTAGGGCACGAGCGTCAGGTGGATGAACATGCAGTCGCGCCGGCCGACGTCGACCTGGAACTGGCGGATCGCCTCGAGGAACGGCAGCGACTCGATGTCGCCGACGGTGCCGCCGATCTCCGTGATGATGATGTCCACGTCGTGCATCTGCGCGAGCAGCTTGATGCGCTGCTTGATCTCGTCGGTGATGTGCGGGACGACCTGCACGGTGCCGCCGAGGTAGTCGCCGCGCCGCTCGCGGCGGATGACCGCGTCGTAGATGCCGCCGGCCGTGACGTTCGACGCGCGCGAGGTGTTCGAGTCCGTGTAGCGCTCGTAGTGGCCCAGGTCCAGATCGGTCTCGGCTCCGTCCTCGGTCACGAACACCTCGCCGTGCTGGTAGGGCGACATCGTGCCGGGATCGACGTTGATGTACGGGTCGAACTTCTGCAGGCCGACGGTCAGGCCGCGAGAGACGAGCAGGCGCCCGATCGACGCGGCGGCGATGCCCTTGCCGAGGGACGACACGACGCCGCCCGTGATGAAGATGAAGCGGGTCCGGCGCTGTTGGGGCGTCATGGTCATGTGGGTCTCCCCAGCGAGTCTAGGTGCCGCAATCCCGGAACCTTCTCGATGACGTTGGAGATCGACCGAAATTCGCCGAACAGGTTTACGGCGACGAGGATCAGCAGCGCCACGACCTGGCCCTCCGTTCCGAGCGTCAGCACGATCCACAGCCCGGCGAGGCCGCCGATCGCGTTGGACCCGGCGTCGCCGAGCATCGCCCGCTCGCGCAGGTCGAACCAGCCGGCCACGAGCACGGGCGCGATGAAGATCCCCAGGCCCGCCAGCGCCTCGGTGTTGCCGGTGCTGAGCGTCAGGCCGATGCCGAGCAGGACGAAGGCCTTGACGCTGCGGCCGGGGCGCAGGTCGAGCAGGTTGAACGCGTTGGTTGCGAGCACGAGCACCGCGGTGGCGAGCAGGAAGTCGGCGTCCGAGCCGGGCAGCGAGGAGGCCACGAGCAGCGCCAGGCCGAGCGTGCCGCCGGCCTTGAGCAGCCCCGTCGACAGCGCGCCGCTCAGGAGGTCCTGCCCGTGGCCGCGCCAGCCGCGGCCGGCGCCCGCCAGCGCGTCGTCGATCAGCCCGAGCAGCGCGATGCCGGGCACGAACACGACGGCGAAGCCGAGGTTGTCGGGGTAGACGTCGAGGTCCGTCAGCCGCGCGAGCAGCGTCACCGGGATGAGCGCGATGAGCGCCGCGGGCACGATCACCAGCCCGAGCGGCACCGGCAGCGAGCGCCCGCGGTAGTTGTCGCGCACGGCTCCGGCGCCGGCGAGCCGGGCGAGCACCAGCGGCGTGAGAGCCCCGGCGACGAGCAGCGAGAAGACGAACGGCAGTGCCTGCACCGGGAGGGGAACCTAGCGGGGTGACCGGACAAAGGGCGCGCCGCCGCCGGCCACGGCCTCGGCGCGACGCTGCGGGCGCTCTCAGCGCGGGCGTCCGACGACCGGCGGCAGCAGCGCCTGCGCGCTGTCGCGGCGCCCGTAGGCGCCCTGGTTTCCGGCCAGCACGAAGACCATCGCGGCGCGTCCCGCCGTCTCGTCGACGTTGTCGACGCTCGACAGCTCGCGATCGCGGAACCAGCCGATGCTCGACGGGTCGCTCGCGCGGCGCTCGACGCCCACGACGCGCACGCCCGTCTGCACGAGCCCGCGGGCGATCCCGTCCTGCAGCTCCGCGAGCCGCTCGGCGGCCTCCTTGTCCTCAGGCCTGTCGGACGAGCGCATGAGCACGACGCCGTCGACATCGCCGAAGCTGCCGCTCAGCGACTTCAGCAGCGCCGTGCGCACCTGGTAGACGAGCCGGCCGCCGAGCACCATCTGGATCCCGATCCGCTTGCCGAGGTCGTCGAGCAGCGAGGCATCCTCCGCAATGTCCTCATAGCGCGTCCCGCGCGCGGCCTCGGCGATCGCCGCGAGCTCGATGTTCTCACGCACGACCGCGACGAACGCGAGGTCTGCGCCCGTCGGCTCCAGCGCGTCGCGGACGACGTCCGGCGCAGCGTCGTCGTCGCCGAGCAGCACGAGCCCGATCCGCGCCTCCGACAGCCGGCCGCCGGTCAGGATCGGGTACGCCGCGGTCGCGAACTCCTGCTGGTCGCGCAGCTGCGCCCTCGCCTCGTCACGCTCCTCGGCGGCGCGCCGGACGTCCTGGCGCAGCGAGTCGCGCAGATCCTCGCGGGCCGACGACACCAGCTCGCGGTCGCCGATCGCGACGCCGAGCAGCAGCCCGACGACGAGCGCGATGAAGACGGCTGCCAGCGACAGCGCGTGATAGCGGAAGTCGAACATGCGGGGTAACCGGCCCGGCTACTCGAGTCCGATGAGGACCTCGAGCTTGAGCCACATGAGATCTGCCACGTCGCGCAGCGCCGGGGTCAGCACGACGATAGCCAGCAGGCACAGTAGCCCCGCCGCGGCGACGAAGACGAGCGGGCCGCGCCCGGGCAGCGGCCGGTACAGCCGGCTGACGCCCTTGGCGTCGACGAGGATCTCGCCGAGCCGCAGCCGCGTGAGGAACGTGGACGCCATGCCGCGGCGGTTCTTGTCGAGGAACTCCACGAGGTTGAACTGCGACCCGACCGAGACGATCAGCTCCGCGCCCTTCTCGGCCGCGATCAGCATCGCGACGTCCTGGCTCGTGCCGGGCGCGGGGACGAGCTTGAACGGCAGCCCGAGCTCCTCGAGGTGCTCGCGGCCCGGTGCACGCCCGTCGGGATAGGCGTGCACGACGAGCTCGGCGCCGCAGCGCAGCGACGCCTCGCTGGCCGAGTCCATGTCGCCGACGATCATGTCCGGCTGGAAGCCCTCCTCGAGCAGCGCGTTGGCACCGCCGTCGACCGCGATGATCCGTGGCCTGACGTCGCGGATGTACGGGCGCAGCATGCGCAGGTCCTTGTGGTGGTCGACGCCGCGTACGACGATGAGCGCGGGGCGGTCGCGGAAGTCGGTCTCGAAGCGCGGCAGCTCGATGCGGCCCGACAGAAGCTCGCGCTCCTCGAGCATGTGCTCGATCGTGTTCTTCGCGAACGCCTCGAGCGCGTCGCCGATCTCGCGACGGCGCTCGTCGGTCGAGGCGCGCACGGCCGTCGGCTCCTGCACCTCACCCGTCGCGAGCGTCTTGGATCCGCGCATCACGGCGCCGCCGCGGACCGTCACCTGCTCGCCGTTCTTGAGCTGTCCGAAGAGCTTGTCGTCGGGCAGGTCGACGAGATGGATGCCGGCCTGGACGAGCAGCAGCGGGCCCATGTTGGGATAGGCGCCGGTCGACGAGGGGCTGCAGTTCAGCACCGCCAGCACGCCCGCGGCGATGAGGTCCTCCGCGGAGACGCGGTCGAGGTCCTTGTGGTCGAGCACCGCGATCGCCCCGGGCTGCAGCGTCTTGACGAGCAGCTTCGTGCGCCGGCCGAGGCGGGCGGATCCCGACAGCTCGCGGGCGACGGCGATGGCCATTAGCGGCAGTCTACGTGTGGCTCTGGAGGAGTTGCGAAGATCGCCGAGAGCGCTTGCTAGCTTGTCCGGGGTCGTGATCGCACCGCTTTCAGCGGTCTCCCCCGGCCGCATGACCGCCGTCTGCGGCGAGGACCCGGGCTTCATCTGCCGCGAGATCCTCAACCGCACGAACAACCGCGGTCTGGCCGAGCTGGGCGACAAGTTCCTGGCGACGGGGCTGACCGTCCTGTTGATCTTCCTGGCGGCGCTCGTCGTCAACAGGCTCGTCACCCGCAGCATCAAGCGCGGGCTCCGAACGCTGTCGTCGGGCGCGGTCCGCGAGCGGATCGGGGCGCTGCGCCGCCGCGCGCCCAGCGCGCTGCTGGAGACCGAGCAGCTCAGCCTGCGCGCCGAGCAGCGGATCACCGCCCTGACGAGCGTGCTGCGCAGCATCGCGACCGCTGTGATCTTCGCGATCGCCGGCTTCATGATGCTCGGCGAGATCGGCCTGAACCTCGCGCCCCTGCTCGCCGGCGCGGGGATCGTCGGGATCGCGCTGGGCTTCGGAGCGCAGTCGCTGGTCAGGGACTTCCTGTCGGGTCTGTTCATCCTCGTCGAGGACCAGTTCGGCGTGGGCGACATCGTCGACCTCGACGGGCAGACCGGCGGCACCGTGGAGGCGGTCTCGCTGCGCACGACGCGTCTGCGCGCGGTCGACGGCACCGTCTGGCACGTCCCCAACGGGGAGATCCGCCGGGTCGGCAACAAGAGCCAGCACTGGTCGCGCGCGCTGCTGGACATCGAGGTCGCGTACGCCACGGACATCGAGCACGCCAAGGCGGTCATCAAGGCGGTGGCCGACGAGCTCTGGCAGGCGCGCGAGGACATCCTCGAGGAGCCCGAGGTGTGGGGCGTCGAGATGCTGGGGCCGAACGCGATCGTGATCCGGCTCGTCGTGAAGACGCGCCCGGCCGACCAGTACGACGTGTCACGGCAGCTGCGCCAGCGCCTGAAGGAGGCCTTCGACGCGGAGGGCATCGAGATCCCCTTCGCGCAGCAGGTCGTGTGGCACCGCGGCGAGCGGTCGCCGCAGGCGGCGCGTGAGGAGCAGGCGTAGGCCGCACGCGGCGGCGGAGGGGACCGCGGGAAGCCCGTGGCCTGTGCTCACCGCCGGGCGTGAAGCAGCGGCGAGCGCGGCGTCACTGAAGTGATCGCTCGTCGCGCGTTCACCCGTGCAGCCGCGTGGCACATCTGCGGCGGATCGCGCAGCACACCTGCCACGGGCCGACGGCTGCCGCACGAGAGCCGCGCCACCCTTCATCACCGGCCGGCCACCCGCGCCGGGGCTCACGCCACCTCGCCGAGCAGCCCCGGCCGAGGCCCTCAAGCCGCTCGCAGCAGCTCCTCGGCATGCCTGCGGGCCGCCTCGTCGCCGTCGCCGTCCGCGCCGAGCATCCGCACGAGCTCGCGGACGACGTCGTCGTCGCGCAGCTCGCTGACGGTTGTCTGAGCCGGCGTGCGGCTCGCGTCCTTGGAGATCGAGAAGTGGCGGGCGGCGAGCGAGGCGACCTGGGGCAGGTGGGTGATGCAGATGACCTGCCGGTCGGCGGCGAGGTCGCGCAGCTGATCGCCGACCGCGCGCGCGGTCTGACCGCCGATGCCCGCGTCGACCTCGTCGAACACGAGCGTCGCGGCACCGCCTGCGCCCGCCGCGGCGACGCCCATCAGCGCGAGCATGACGCGCGACAGCTCGCCACCCGACGCGGTCTCGCGCAGCGGCCCGGCCGGCACGCCCGGATTGGGCGCGATCAGGAACTCCACGGCGTCGGCGCCCGCCGGCCCCGGCTCGCGCTCGGCGAGGGCGATCTCGAACGAGGCGCCCTTCATCGCCAGCTCGTCGAGCCGCGCCCGAACCGCCCGCGCGAGCTCGGGCGCCGCCGCCGCGCGTGCCTTGCGCAGCGCGGCGCTGCCCGCGCGCAGCTCGCCGCGCGCCTGCTCCAGGCGCGCCGTCGCGGCCTCCGTCGCGACCTCGGCGCCCGCGAGCTCGGCCCGCCGACGGCGGCAGGCGTCGGCGTGGGCGAGCACTGCCGCGATCGTCCCACCGTGCTTGCGCTCCAGCCGGTCGAGCACCGCCAGGCGCTCCTCGACCGCGTCGAGCCGCCCCGGCTCGGCCTCGAGACCCTCGGCGTAGCTGCGCAGCTCGCCGGCGAGGTCGCCCACCTCGTACGTGAGCGCCTGCCAGCGCTCGCCGAGGGCGTCGAGCCCGGGATCGATGCCGCGCGCGCCGCCGAAGCCGCGCCCGCCGCTCGCCAGCAGGGTCGCGATGCCGGATTCGTCGGCGCCCGCCGCCTCCGCGGCAACGAGGGCCGCGGCGCGCAGGGCCTCGACGTGGCGCAGGCGGTCGCGCTCGGCGCGCAGCGCCTGCGCCTCCTCCTCGCTGACCTCCGCGCCGTCGATCTCGGCCAGCTCGAAGTCGAGCAGGTCCAGCTCGCGCTCGCGCGCGCCGGCAAGCTCGCGCAGCGACGCCAGCGCCGCCTCGGCCTCGCCGGCCGCGGCGTGTGCCGCCGTCACCGTCGCGCGCCGCGCGAGCTGCGCTTCGCCGCAGAAGCCGTCGAGGATGTCGAGCTGCGCGGCCGCCAGCGTGAGCTTGCGGTGCTCGTGCTGGCCGTAGAACGTGATGAGCGGCGCCGCCAGCTCGCGCAGGTCGGTCACCGTCGCCGAGCGGCCGTTGACGAGCGCCCGCGTGCGCCCGTCTGCGCCGATCCGCCGCGCGAGCACGATCTCCTCCGCATCTGCCGGCAGCCGCTCGCCGCGCTCGCCGCGCAGCGCGTCCGGCAGCTCGAAGACGCCCTCGACATACGCCTCGGCCGCGCCCGGCCGCACGATCCCCGGCTTCGCGCGGCCGCCCAGCAGCAGGTCGAGCGCCTGCGCGAGGACCGTCTTGCCCGCTCCGGTCTCGCCCGTCAGCACGTTCAGACCCCGCGCCAGGCGCAGCTCGGCGCGCTCGATGAGCAGGAGGTTCTCGACGCGCAGCTCGCAGAGCATCGCCACGGTGTACCAGCGGCGCCCGACGGATCGCCGCGGCGCGCGCAGTTTCGTGACAGGCCCGCAGCGCGCTACGACGACAGGCGGCCGAACTTCGCCCGCAGCCGCTTGTAGAACGACGAGCCCGGCAGCTGCGCGAGCGACGTCGCGTGGGGCTCGAACGTCATGTGGATGTCCTCGCCCGGCGCGATCTCGCAGGCCGGGCGCCCGTCGACCGAGATGTCGATCGCCTCGCGGCCGTGGTTGGACACCGTCAGCGTGTCCGCCGGCGCGACGACGAGCGCCCGCGCCGTCAGCGAGTGCGGTGCGATGAACGACACGCCGAAGCCCTCCACGCCCCACGCCAGGACGGGACCGCCGTTGGCGAGGTTGTAGCCGGTCGAGCCGGCGGGGGTGCAGACGACGAGCCCGTCGCAGCGCACCGATCCGACCTCCTCGCCCTGCACGCCGTACGCCAGCTGCGCCACGCGGCCGCCGACCTTGCGGTGAAACGAGATGTCGTTGATCGCCTTGTAGACGGTGGCGCCTGCCGTCCGAAACGAGATCGCGGGCAGCGGCAGCACCTCGAAGCCGCCGGCGAACGCCTGCTCGAAGCCGAACTCCTCGAGCTCCTCGGGCTCGACCGTCGCGAGGAAGCCGACCTCGCCGAAGTTCACCGCGAAGACCGGCACGCCGGTGCCGGCATAGCGCCGCAGACCCCTGAGGATCGTGCCGTCGCCGCCGAGCACGACGCAGAGGTCCACGTCCGCTACGGGCCCGGCATCGACGACGATGCCGCCCTGCGGATCGGCCTCGACGCCGTGCTTGACCGCCTCTGACTGCTCGAGGTGCAGCGTCACGGCGCCCGCGCCCACGGCGGCGAGCAGCCGCTGCAGCGCGGGCGCCACCTGCTGCGGGCGCGCGTGCGACAGAACCGCGACGGAGCGGCAGGCGCTCACGGCTCGGCCCCGCGCGCGGCGGCGTCGAGGTCGGCGCCCACGTCGCCCTCGCGCCCCGCCTCCGCCAGCCACACGAAGCTCTCGCGGTTGCCCTTCGGACCCGGCAGCCCCGAGGACGCGAAGCCGAGGATCGCAGCCCCGCGCTCGCGGGCGCTGCGCGCGACGGCGACGAGCGCGGCGCGCCGCTGCTGCGGATCGCGCACGACCCCGCCCTTGCCGACGTTGCCGCGGCCGGCCTCGAACTGCGGCTTGACCATCGCGAGGACGTCGAACGCAGGCGCCACGCACGCCAGCACGGCGGGCAGCACCTTCGTCAGGGAGATGAACGACACGTCGATCACGACGAGGTCCGGCGCGTAGGGCAGGTCGCCCGGCTTCAACGCGCGCGCGTTCGCGCGCTCGAGGACCGTCACCCGCTGGTCGTTGCGCAGGCCCCAGTCGAGCTCGCCGTATGCGACGTCGAGCGCCACGACGTGCTCGGCGCCGGCCTGCAGCAGGCAATCCGTGAAGCCGCCTGTCGAGGCGCCGACGTCGAGCGCGCGGCGGCCACGGACGTCGATCGCGAAGGCAGCGAGCGCGTTGGCCAGCTTGATCCCGCCGCGCGAGACGAAGCGCGGCGCCTCGTCGACGGCGACCACGACGTCCGGGTCGACGAGCTGGCCGGGCTTCTCGGCCCGCTGCCCCTGGCCGCCGAGACGCACCTCGCCCGCCATCACCGACGCCGCCGCGCGCGTGCGCGAGTCGAACAGCCCGCGCTCGGCCAGGAGGGTGTCGAGGCGCACGCGGGCCACAGCGCTCAACGGTACCCGCTGCTCGGAAGCGATCTTTGTGTGACCGCTCTCACCCATGACTGGCCGGTCAGCCAGCACACTGCATGCAGGCGGTACGCCCGAGACCCGCTCCCGAACGGGTTTCCCGTATATGGCCGCCGCCTGCCAGACCCAAACCACATAGCAGTCTCTCTCTCCCCAGAAGCGGCCCGTCCTCCCCGGCGGGCCGTTTCGCGTCCCGCGGGAGGCCTAGCGGCGCCAATTGGGGATGCGCACGTGCACGTGGTCGTCGTGGTGCTCGATCGCCTGCACGACCCCGGCAGGACCGCCGAGCCCGACGCGCAGGCCGACGAACGCGTACTGCGCACCCGCGCCGACGAAGCGGCTGACGAGGTCCTGCGCGAGCGCGCGATCGACCTGCGCCACCGAGTCCGGCGGCTGCAGCCGGCGATCGAGCCGCGGGTAGTAGACGTCGACGTCGAGGCCGTTTTGGTGCGAAACGTGCCCGAGCCCGCCGAACTCGCGGCCGAAGGGGCCGCCGAGCGGGCGGCTCAGATCGCCGATTACGACCGGCGGCGCGCCGGGATTGGCTAGCCGGTAGTCGCGCAGGACGTAGAGCAGGTAGGCGAGCAGCCGGTCGGTGCCCCAGCGCCGCTCGGCGCGGTTCGGGGTGCGGTGCAGGATCGGGTCGTAGGTGACCCAGTCGGGGCCGCTGCCGGGCAGCTCGAGACCGTTGACCAGGCGCCCCGCGTTGGTCGCGCCGGCGGCGATCGAGCCGACCTGCGGCACCTGCATCGGCGGCGGCAGCCGGGGCCCGGCAGGCGTCGTGAGCGATGCCCGCACCGTGGTCTCCCGGCGCGGCTGCTTGGTGACGATCGCGGCGGGGTTCATGCGCAGCACGCGCACCTGCTCGAGCGGTGGGCCGCCATCGCCGCCGCCGCAGCCGCCGAGCCCGAGCGTGAGCGCGCACGCCGCAGCTGCGGCGACGGCGAGCTTCCGTAGGCGATTGGACGAACCGGGCATCGGGATCGCAGGCCGAGCGCGTGCCCGTCCTGCCGGTAGACAGTGTGCGCGATTACGTGCCGGAGATGGCGCGCTCGGTCACGGCCGCCAGGATGCGCTCCGCGATCCGCCGCGCGGTGAAACCCACCTCGGCGTGCAGGATCGGCGGCGTGCCGTGCGTGACGTAGCGGTCGGGCAGGCCGATGCGCAGGATCCGCGGGATGTGCTCGCCGGCGTCGTTGAGCGTCTCCCAGACCGCGCTGCCGAAGCCGCCGGCGAGCACGCCTTCCTCGACCGTCACGAGCAGCTCGTGCTCGGCCGCCAGCCGGGCCATGAGCGCCGCGTCGATCGGCTTGGCGAAGCGCGCGTCGGCGACCGTGGCCTCGATCCCGCCGGCCGCGAGCCGCTCGGCGGCCTCCAGGCCCTTCGCGACGCCGGTGCCGTAGCCGATGATCGCGACC
>DATMJM010000569.1:0-2934 GCA_035553935.1 Solirubrobacteraceae bacterium | reverse complement strand
ATGAGCGCCGCGCCACGCCGGTTGTAGACGACGTTCGCGGCGTCGAACCTGACGTTCAACGTCAAGGTCGCAAACCAGGGCGACAATCCGGAGACGGACGTCCGCGTGCGCGTCCGGATCCGCGGCTCCGGCGATCCGATCTCCGTGCAGAAGGTCATCGATCAGACGATGGCCAAGACCGAGACGACGGTCGCGATCCCGCTCGGTCAGGCGCCGCCGATCGGACAGCCCGTAACCATCACGGCCGAGGTTCTGCCGGTGCCGGGCGAGAAGAACACCGACAACAACAACGCGAGCTACCCCGCGCTCTTCGTGCGCAACTAGCGCCCCGCGCTACCTTTTGGCGCGCATGGGTGCCGAGCTGAGCTCCACGGTGGGCATCGTCGCGCTGGCCGCCGCCGCGGTCGCCGTCGTGGCGATCGTCGCGGTCGCCGTCCTGTACCGCCAGATGCGCCGCCTGCGAGCCGACCAGCGCGTCGTCCTCGGCGAGCAGGAGACCGATCTCGTCTCGCACGCCGCGGCGCTCGAGGCCGGCTTCAAGGCGCTGCACGACTACGTCACGGACGTCGCGCAGCGCCTCGACGGGCGGATGGAGGTCGCCGAGCGGCGACTGGACGGTGCGATCTCGCACTGCGGCCTGATCCGCTACGACGCCATGAACGAGATGTCCGGCCGCCAGTCCACGTCGATCGCGCTGCTCGACAGCTCGCGCTCGGGTGTCGTGCTGTCGTCGATCCACCATCGCGACCAGGCCCGGCTGTACGCCAAGCAGGTCTCCCAGGGCAAGGGCGAGCTCAAGCTCTCGCCCGAGGAGGAGGAAGCCCTGCGCCTCGCGATGACCTCCTGATGAAGCTCGGCTACCTGGGGCCCGCCGGCACGTTCTCCGAAGAGGCCGTGCGCACCGCGCGCGACGCCGAGGGCGCCCAGCTCGTCGCGCTGCCGACGGTGCGCGACACGATCCTCGCCGTCCACGAGGGCGGCGTCGACCGCGCGATCGTGCCGATCGAGAACTCCCTCGAGGGCCCGGTCGGCGTGACGCTCGACACGCTCGCCGAGGACGGCAACGACGTCACGATCGTCGGCGAGGTCGTGATCTCGGTCTCGCAGCACCTCATCGCCGGGGCGATCCTCGAGCTCGCGGCGATCGAGCGCGTCCTCTCGCACCCGCAGGCGATCTCGCAGTGCGGGCGCTTCCTGCGCGACAACCTGCCCGGCGCGCTCGTCGAGCCCACTGCCTCCACGGCCGAGGCCGCGCGGATCGTGACCCTGCAGGACGCGCCGTGGGCGGCGATCGGCACGCGCCGCGCGGCGGAGCTCTACGGCGCGACGATCCTCGCCGAGGCCGTCGAGGACGAGCCGGGCAACGCGACGCGCTTCGTCTGGCTGGCGCGGCGCGCGGCCGCGCTCCCTCCGGCGGACTTCGCTCCCGCCAAGACGTCGCTGTCGTTCTGGGGCTCGGGCGACGACAGCCCCGGGTGGCTCGTGCGCTGCCTGTCGGAGTTCGCCTTCCGCGGGGTGAACCTCACGAAGATCGAGTCGCGCCCGCTGCGCGCGCGGCTGGGGCACTACCGCTTCTTCGTCGACTGCCAGGGCGCCGCGACCGACGCCTCCGTCGCGGCGGCCGTCGAGGGCCTGCGCAAGCATTGCGAGCAGGTCAGGGTCCTCGGCTGCTACCCAGCTGCCGGAGCGCCTGATTAGACTTTCGCGCGAACCATGGCGACCCAGCCCACGCCACCAGGCCCAGCGGGGTTCGCGCCGCATCCGGAGCACCGGCGGCGCGGACGTGAGTCTGGTCGTGTGCTCGTCCTCAACGCCACCTACGAGCCCATCAACGTGTGCACGGTGCGGCGCGCCGCGGTCCTGCTGCTCAAGCAGAAGGCGGAGATCGTGGAGCACTCGAGCTTCGAGCTGCGCTCGGAGAACGCGACCCTGCCGCGGCCGGTCGTCATCCGCCTCGTGACGTTCGTCAAGGTCCCGCGCGACACGCACCGTCGCAAGATCACGCGCCGCGCGGTCTTCGCCCGTGACGGCTGGACCTGCCAGTACTGCGGCTCGCGCTCGAGCCTGACGGTCGACCACGTCATCCCGCGCTCGAAGGGCGGCAGCTCGACGTGGGACAACATCGTCGCCTCCTGCGCGCCCTGCAACCGCCGCAAGGGCGACTCGCTGCCGCAGAAGGTCGGCATGCACCCGCGCCACCCGCCGCGCGTTCCGCACCCGCAGGTCTTCATCCACGTCGCCAGCCCGACGATCCCCTCGGCGTGGAAGCAGTGGCTGCCTGAGGCGGCCTGAGCGGGCGCGCGGCGCTACGCGGTCTCACGTACCGCCGGACCGCCGGGGGCAGCAGCAGCCCGGCATAGAGGGGCACCCGAACACACGAAGGGCGCCGCGTCGACGGCGCCCTTCGCGACTTCTGACTGGACTTCTAGCCCGAGACGAACCTTCGTCCTACTGCCGGTGGGACCAATCCGGCGTCCGGCTCGGGGGTGGCCCGGTTTGGATTCGCTGGGCGGAGCCAGCCTCCCGACCTAGCGGCCGAGCACCTCCAGGGTCCCGCAAGAACTTGAGCTGATTCGGACCACCTCCTTTCTCTGGTGAGAAAAGCGTAGCGGACGCCGTCGACGATCGTGCGCAGCGCGGACGAATCGGCGTCGCCACGCGCCGATCAGCCGCCGCGGCCCGGGCCGCTGGTCTCCTCGGTCACGACGCTCCAGCACACGAGCGCCAGCAGCAGGTCGGGGACCTCGGCGCTGCCCGCGACGAACGCGAGGTCGATCTGCACGCCCTCGGGCCGCGGCACGGGCCGCAGCGTCAGTGCCGCGTCGGGCTTGACCCGCAGCTTCCACTCGGTCGCGAGGCCCAGCTCGCGCCGGAGGCTGGCGACGCGGTCACCGAACTTCACGCGCCCGCCGCGCATGCTGCCGTGGTAGTAGC
>DATMJM010000568.1:0-7712 GCA_035553935.1 Solirubrobacteraceae bacterium | reverse complement strand
GAGACCACGAGGATCGCGCCGTCCATCTGCGCGGCGCCGGTGATCATGTTCTTGATGTAGTCGGCGTGACCCGGGCAGTCGACGTGGGCGTAGTGCCGGTTGTCGGTCTGGTACTCGACGTGCGAGGTCGCGATCGTGATGCCGCGCTCCTTCTCCTCCGGAGCGTTGTCGATCTCGGCGAAGCTGCGAGCCTCACCGCCACCCTGCTCGGCGAGCACGGTCGTGATCGCCGCGGTGAGCGTCGTCTTGCCGTGGTCGATATGTCCGATCGTGCCGACGTTGACGTGCGGCTTATCGCGCTCGAACTTCTCCTTGGCCACTTTCGGTTCGCTCCTCTGCGTCTGTCGATGAACTGGATGAAACTATCGAATCTGCTTGATCAGGCGGCAGCCGGCTCGCCCATGCGATGCTCGACCAGCTTCTCGGCGATGTTCGGCGGAACTTCCTCGTACCCGTCGAACTGCATGGTGTAGCTCGCGCGCCCCTGCGTGTTGGAGCGCAGGTCGTTGACGTAGCCGAACATCTCGCTCAGCGGCACGCGGGCGGTGACCACGAGCGCGTTGCCGCGACGCTCCTGCCCCTCGATCCGGCCGCGCCGGCGGTTGAGGTCGCCGATGACCTCGCCGAGGAAGTCCTCGGGCGTCACGACCTCCACCGCGAACACCGGCTCGAGCAGCACGGGCTTGGCACGGCGCGCGGCCTCCTTGAAGGCCAGCGAGCCCGCGACCTTGAACGCGATCTCCGACGAGTCGGTGTCGTGGTACTTGCCGTCGACGAGCGTCACCCGGACGTCGACCATCGGGTAGCCGGCCTTGACGCCGGTGTCGAGCGCCTCCTCGACGCCCTTCTCGACGGCCGGGATGAACTCGGTCGGCACGGAGCCGCCCTTGATCTTCGAGACGAAGTCGAAGCCCTCGCCGGGCGCCGGCTCGATGTCGATGTAGACGATGCCGAACTGGCCCGAGCCGCCGGTCTGCTTGACGAAGCGACCTTCGACCTTCTGCGCGGTGCCGCGGATCGTCTCGCGGTAGGAGACCTGCGGGCGGCCGACGTTGGCCTCGACCTTGTACTCGCGCTTCATGCGGTCGACGAGGACCTCGAGGTGCAGCTCGCCCATGCCGGAGATCTCGGTCTGGCCGGTCTCCTCGTTGGTCTGCACCTGGAAGGTCGGATCCTCCTCGGCGAGGCGGCCCAGCGCGACCGACATCTTCTCCTGGTCGGCCTTCGTGCGCGGCTCGACCGCGACCTTGATGACGGGCTCGGGGAAGTCGATCGTCTCGAGCTTCACCGGACGCGCGGGATCGCACAGGGTGTCGCCGGTCACGATCTGCTTGACGCCGACGGCGGCCGCGATGTCGCCCGCGTAGACGGCGTCGACCTCCTCGCGGTCGTTGGCGTGCATGACGAGCAGCCGGCCGACGCGCTCCTGGCGGCCGGTCGAGACGTTGAGCACCTTCGAGCCGGCCTCGAGCTTGCCGGAGTACACGCGGAAGTACGTGAGCTTGCCGACGAACGGGTCGGCCATGATCTTGAAGCCGAGCGCGGCGAACGGCTCGCCATCGTCGGGCTTGAGGACGATCGGCTCGAGGTCCTCGCCGTTCTTGTCGACGAGCACGCCCTCGATCGGCTTGACCTCCAGCGGCGAGGGCAGGTAGTCCAGCACGGCGTCCAGCAGCGGCTGCACGCCCTTGTTCTTGAAGGCGGAGCCGCACAGGACGGGGGTGATCTCGATCGCGAGCGTCGCCTTGCGGATCGCCGCCTGGAGGATCTCGATCGAGATCTCCTCCTCGGCGAGGTACAGCTCGGCGATGTCGTCGTCGAGGTCCGACAGCGACGTCAGGAGGTTCTCGCGCGCCTCCTCGGCGGCCTCGGCGTACTCGGCCGGGATGTCGACCACGTCCTGCTCCTTGCCGAGGTCGTCCTTGTAGAGGATCGCCTTCATGCCGAGCAGGTCGACGATGCCCTTGAACTCCGACTCCGAGCCGATCGGTATCTGCATCGGGACCGCGTTCGCCCCCAGGCGCGTCTCCATCGTCTTCAGCGAGCCCTCGAAGTCGGCCCCGATGCGGTCCATCTTGTTGATGAACGCGATGCGCGGGACCGCGTACTTGTCGGCCTGCCGCCACACCGTCTCGGACTGCGGCTCGACGCCGGCGACCGAGTCGAACAGCGCGATCGCGCCGTCGAGCACGCGCAGCGAGCGCTCCACCTCGACCGTGAAGTCCACGTGGCCGGGCGTGTCGATGATGTTGATGCGGTGGTCGCGCCACTCGCAGGTCGTCGCAGCGGATGTGATCGTGATGCCGCGCTCCTGCTCCTGCTCCATCCAGTCCATCGTCGCCGCGCCCTCGTGCACCTCGCCGATCTTGTAGGTGCGGCCGGTGTAGTAGAGGATGCGCTCGGTCGTCGTCGTCTTGCCGGCGTCGATGTGCGCCATGATCCCGATGTTGCGGGTCTTTTGGAGCGTGTGTTTACGTGGCATGTCGGCTTGTTCTCTTCTCTTCGGTCACGACCATAAAAAACGGGCCTCTCGGGCCCGCAAGCACGTCCGATCTACTCGGGCCGGTCGCGCTATGTGGTCGAGGAATCCATCGTCGGGCGCACTGCGGTCCCCGGGTGGGCGTGGATGAGCACATCGGCCCCGGGCGCGGTCGTGGACTATAGCAAAGGCCCCTCCTCCCCCTGGGGCCTTTCACCTGTCCCCGCCCGGTGCATTTCGTGATCGCGCGCCGCGCCGCGGCGGCGGCCGCGCTCGCGGGCGTCGTGCTGCTCGTGATCGCCGAGTTCACGACCCTCTTCGAGGTGACCGTCGGCTCGCTCGAGGTCGTGAAGCGCAGCACGACGGGTGGCGAGAACCACGGCTACGCGCTGCTCGTCGTCGCGCTCGCGGCGACCGTCATGACGGCGCTGGCGCTGCGCGGCGCGCGGCCACCGGCGCTCGCGCTGCTGGCGCTGGGGGTCGCGGCGCTGGGCGTCGCGCTCGCGATCGACCTGCCCGACGCGCGCGCGACGGGGCAGCTGCCCGAGGCCGTCTTCTTCGAGCAGGCACGGGCACGGCCCGGGCCCGGGCTCTACCTCGAGGCGAGCGGTGGCGTGCTGCTCGTCGTCGGCGGGCTGGCGCTCGCTTTC
Source organism: Solirubrobacteraceae bacterium (assembly GCA_035553935.1). GTDB lineage: Bacteria > Actinomycetota > Thermoleophilia > Solirubrobacterales > Solirubrobacteraceae > CADCVQ01. Next base: position 4,583 of record DATMJM010000568.1, on the reverse strand, counting down.
ACCGCCGCGCCGCGGGCGGACGCAGCGCGGCGCGCAGCGCGCTGAGCGGCGCCCCCAGCCGCACGCAGCCGACGACGAAGCCACCCCCCGGGACAGGTGCACGATGCTCCAGACGAGCGGCAGGGTCGCGACGTCGCGGCCGGATGCTCGTCGGATCATCCGCGCGCCGGATGGCGCCGGCTCGTCCTGACGCGGTAGAGGCCATAGCGCGCGTACTGGCGTGCACGCGCACGCGGGCAGTCCCTTGGCGACGAGGCCCGCCATCTCGGGGAGGCCGACGTCCCGATCGACGACGGCCTACGAGAGCTGGCGCCGTGAATCCCGCGCGGCGCTCGCGCCGGTAGGTCTCGGCAGCGTCGAGGTCGAGGCCGCGCAGGAGCTCGAACGCGCTCGGATCGAGCCACTCGACGGAAGGCGGCGACGAGCGCCTCCGCATCGAGCGGCCCGCCGGCCGTCATCGCGACCTGCTCGATGTCCACGCCGGTGCCGTTCCCGAGCAGCCCGTGGAACAGCATTCCCTCCTGGGTGCCAGAGCTCGTACGCGTCGGCGATCACGGACATACTCGCGATGAGCGTGGGGGCCGCGGGTTTCCTTGCGGTGCGATCGGCACGCACTTGAAGCTCATCCGGGGTTCAGCGGCCCGCGGCGCGCAGTTGCCGCCATCGCGCCGGCGCGCCGCCCGGATCGACGGCGGCGGCGCCGGCGGCCACGTAGCCGGGGGGCGCGGCGAGGTCTCGCAGCGACCATCCGGCCAGCTCTGCGGGCCGACCGTCGAAGCTGGTCAGCGCGGCCGTCGAGCCCGGCGCGAGGTCGACGTCGAAGCTGCTCAGGGGCCGGCCCAATCCCTCGCCGTCGGCCTTGATGACCGCCTCCTTGCGCGTCCAGCAGCGAAAGAAGGCCGGGCGCCGCTCGGACGGCGCCAACGCCCGTAGGGCCTCTCTCTCCAGCGCCGAGAACTGCGTGTCGGCGATGCTCAGGGCATCGGCCATGCCGCGCACCGCCTCGACGTCGACGCCGACCGGCCGATCTCGCGCGACCGCGAGCAGGCCCAGCCGGCCCGAGTGCGACATGTTGAACTCCAGCCGCGCAAGGTCCGCGCCCAGACCAGGCTTGCCGTGGGCGCGCTGGGCGTAGCGGACGGTCGCGGGCTCGACGCCGAGACAGCGCGCGAGCAACAGCCGCAGCGCGGCGTGGGCCAGGACGAAGCGATCGTGGTCTTCGAGCCGGACGAAGCGTTCGGCTCGCGCGCGTTCGGAGTCGTCGAGCAGCGCCTCGTCGGAGGCCGACGGTTGGCCCGCGACCGCGACGAACGCATACACGACCTCTGAGGCTGCGACGGCGATGTCGTCGAGCGCGCGCAGCTCGGCGGTGCTCCAGATCAGCGGCTTGCCGCATGGATCGGGGCCGCGACGCACCGAACCGCCCGCGGTCATCCCCCGGCTTGCCAGTCGACCGGCCGCAGCGGCACCGCCAGCAGCGCCTGCCAGGTCGCCGCGTCGGTCTCCCCCGTCGGCGCGAGGCCGCGGCCGGCCTGAAACGTCTTCAGCGCGGCCGTGGTGCCGAGCGAGAACCTGCCGTCGAGCGCGACAGACGGGTCGGCGGAGGCGAGGTGCTGCTGCAGCCAGATGACCTGGTCGCCGCTGGAGCCGGTGCGCAGCGCCGGCCAGCCGGGGTCGGGCAGGATGACCGGCGCCGGCGCCGGCTCGCTCAGCACCGCCCACGTCGCGCCGCTCGAGGCCTGCCAGCTCCACCACGACATGCCGCCGGCCCCGTAGCCGTCCCAGATCGCACGGAAGCGGCGCACGTCGGCGGCCGGCGGCGCGGCGTAGGACTGGCCGATCGGCGCGATCGGCACGCGGTAGATGCGGTTGTTGGCCACGGTCTTCGCGCTGACGGCGTCGACCGTGCCACCGATCGCCTTCCAGTAGACCTGCGGCATGTTCGCCTGCGCGCCGCCGGGGCCGAGGAACACCGAGTACGGCATCCGCGGGTGGTAGTCGACGTACGGAAACGACGTGAAGCCGATCGGGTAGTCGGGCCCGACGGCGCCGCGCAGCGCGGCCATGTAGCGCTGGGCCGCGGCATAGTGGCCCTCGTAGGCGGTCTCGGCGTCGATGACGAAGCACTCCGCGCCGGCCGCGATCGAGGCGATCGCCGCGCGCGCCTCGGCGAGCGGGTCGTCGCCGTAGACGAACTGCCAGGCACAGACGCGCAGACCGCGCGCGCGCAGGGCGGCGACGAGCTGCGGCGAGAACTGGCTCCAGACGTTGGCGCCGTCCGCGCTCTTGACGAACACGGTGCTCATCCCGGCCGCCCCCGCGCGCGAGGCGATCACGTCGAGGTTGCCGCCATCGCTCTTTGACACGTACCAGACCCACATCCCGTTGCCGGCGAACGCGGCGGGCAGCTCGCCGGGGCGCGTCGCTGCCCGGCGTGGCTGGGGCGCAGCGGCGATGACGCGGATGTGACGCGTGTTCGAGCGCCGGCCGCGGTCCAGGACGCTGACGGCCACCCTGCCCAGGGCGGTGCCGGCCGGGATGCGGACCGTGTAGCCGAGGCGGCCGCGAGCGAGCTTGGCGGCAAGCGCGCCCCTCGGCCAGCGAAACGAGACGCGCATCTGGCGCCGCAGCCCGTGGCCACGCAGCTGCACCTGCTTGCCGACGGAGACGCGCACCCCGTCGCGGCAGGCCTTCGCCGTCGTCGGCACGCAGCGCACGCCGGTCAGGCGCGGGGCTTTGGAGGCCGCCTGCGCAGTGCTCGCGACGCCGAGCATCGCGAGCAGGAACATCAGCGCGCAGAGGATCGTTGCGAGGGGCGGCTTCATCGCTGCATGAACCCGGCGCGGCGCCGGAAGGAGCGGCTTACCAGCGGTAGTGGGCGAACGCCTTGTTCGCCTGGGCCATGCGGTAGATGTCGTCCTTGCGCTTGTAGGCGCCGCCCTGCTGGGACTGGGCATCCATGAGCTCGTTGGCGAGCCGCTGGGCCATCGTGCGCTCGCGGCGCTGGCGCGCGAACTCGACGAGCCAGCGGACGGCGAGGGTCCGGGCGCGACGCGAGGGCACCTCGACGGGCACCTGGTACGTCGCGCCGCCGACGCGCCGGGAGCGGACCTCGAGCACCGGGGTCAGGGCCTTGATCGACAGCTCGAGCTGCTCGACCGGGTCCTTGCCGGTGCGCTCACCGATGATCGCGAGGGCGTCGTAGACGATCTTCTCTGCCGTCGACTTCTTGCCGTCGCGCATCACCTTGTTGATGACCTGCTGGACGACGCGCGAGCGGAGCATGGGATCCGGCTCGATCGGCCGGATCGTCGCGGCAGAGCGGCGCGGCATTACTTCTTCTTCACGCCGTACTGGCTGCGCGCCTTCTTGCGGTCGCTGACGCCCGCGGCGTCCAGCGTTCCGCGCACGACCTTGTAGCGCACGCCCGGCAGGTCCTTGACGCGACCGCCGCGGACGAGCACGACGGAGTGCTCCTGCAGGTTGTGTCCCTCGCCCGGGATGTACGCGGTGACCTCGATCGAGCCGGTGATCCTCACGCGCGCGACCTTGCGCAGCGCCGAGTTCGGCTTCTTCGGCGTCGTCGTGTAGACGCGCGTGCAGACGCCGCGGCGCTGGGGCGCGGCGACCTTCTTCTTGCGCCCCTTGCCAGACTTCAGGCCGGGGGTGGCAAGCTTCTTCTTGGGCACCTTGCGGCCCTTGCGGACAAGCTGTGACGTCGTAGGCATGCGGGGCGTGATGCTAGCAACCCCGGTGCGGCCTCAGCCGGTGGCCGGCACCGGCTTGAGCGCCAGCCCGGCACGGCGCGGGCCCTGCGGGCTGGGATACGTGAGGCGGTACTCGGCTCCGGGCCGGTGGGCGTAGGTGCGCTGGAAGCTTGCGCGGCCGTCGATCCGCAGACGGTCGAGCCGCCGCCACGGCCCGCTGCCGAGCCTGCGCTGCAGGACGATCGCCTTCCGGCCCGCGCCAAGCCGCAGGCGCCCGTACAGCAGCACCCTGCCCCTGGGCGCGCGCTGGGCGAACAGGCCCGCGAGGAACGTCCTCGCAACGATCTTCTCGCTGCCGTCGACGTTCAGCAGCCCGGTCGAGTACTCGCCGTAGGGCCGCGCGGCGCTCTGCGAGACGCGCTCGGGCGCAGGCGGCTGGTCGCGCAGCAAGAACTGCGCGAACGACCGCACCGTCGGCACGCGGTCGGCGAGGTACTCCGCCCAGGTCATCCAGCGCGCCTGCTGGCGCTCGTCGACGCGCGGGCGGCCAGGGATCCCCTTCGTCTCGTAGCCGAACTCGGTCAGGTAGATCCGGCGGTTGGCGGGCGCGAGACGGTTCATTTGAACGAGCCGGTCGAGCGTCCTGGCGAGCTGCGGCAGGTCGGCGATGCGCACGTCGCCGGGCTCCGTCTTCGGCTTGCTGACGCGCGACGGGCGCTCGTTCTGCGAGTAGGGGTGGTGCGACCAGCCGTCGCCGGGCAGCTGCGTGAAGTTCTGGCACTCGTCGGTGCGGCGCGGCTTGAAGCGGGCGTCGACGCAGGCGAGCTCGCGCAGGAACTCCAGCGGTGCGACGGGACCCGAGCCGCGTCTGCCGCC
>DATMJM010000567.1:0-4886 GCA_035553935.1 Solirubrobacteraceae bacterium | reverse complement strand
CCTCGGAGCGCATCGACGCGGTGCTCGACACCGTCGAGCTCGCCGACCGCGACCGCGACAAGGTCGGCGGCTACTCGCACGGCATGCGCCAGCGTCTCGGCCTCGCCGCGGCGCTGCTGCGCGACCCGCGGCTGCTGATCCTCGACGAGCCCACGACCGGATTGGACCCCGCGGGCATGCGCGACATGCGCCTGCTCATCCGCCGCCTGGCCGACGACGGGATCACGGTCCTGCTGTCCTCGCACCTCATGGCCGAGGTCGAGGAGCTGTGCGACCGCGTCGTGATCATCTCGCGCGGCCGCGTTCGCTACGAGGGCGCCCTCGGCGACCTCATCGCGACGACCGCCGGGCGCTACGAGCTGCGCACGACCGACGATGCCCGTGCGGCGCAGATCGCCGGCGCGCAGCCCGGGATCGGCGACGTGGCGCGCGACGCGCGCGGGCTGACGTTCGCCGCCGACGAGCGGGCGGCGGCGGCGCTGTCGATCGCGCTCGGCGAGGCGGGCGTCGGCATCGCGGCGCTCGTGCCGCGCTCGGCGACGCTGGAGGAGCTGTTCTTCCGGATGACGGAGGACGACGGGGACGCGCCGGCGCCGGCCGGCCTGCCCGCGCCCGCGGAGGTGCGCGCGTGAGCACCGCCGCCGCGAGGCGTCCCGGCGTCGCGACCGTGCTGCGCTGGGAACTGCGCAAGCTGCGCTCGCAGAAGCGCACGTACCTCGGCCTCGGCGCGGCCGCGCTCGTGCCGGTGATCTTCGTCGTCGCGCTGCTGTCGAGCAGCGGCGGTCCCGACGAGGTGGCCTTCGGGCGCTACGTGCGCGAGACGGGCCTCGCGGTGCCGCTCGTCGGCCTGCTGTTCAGCTCGGTGTGGCTGTTTCCGCTCATCACGTCGCTGGTCGCCGGCGACATCGTCTCGTCGGAGGACAACCACGGGACGCTGAAGACGATCCTCACGCGCTCGACCGAGCGCTGGCAGATCTTCGTCGCAAAGCTGGTGGCCGCGCTCTCCTACGCCTTCGCGGCGCTCGTCGCGTTCGTCGGGACAAGCCTGCTGCTCGGCGGCATCTTCTGGGGCTTCGACCCGCTGATCTCGCTGTCGGGCACGCCGATTCCCGCCGGGCGCGGCGTCCTGCTCATCGGCACCGCCGCGCTCGCGTACTTCGTCCCGATGATCGCGATCGCGTCGATCGCCTTCCTGCTGTCGACCGTGACCCACAACTCCGCGGCCGCCGTCGTCGGGACGCTCATCCTGTCGTTCATGATGCAACTGCTGGCGATCATCTCCGGCCTGGACTTCATGCGGCCCTACCTGCTGTCGGAGCAGTTCGAGTCCTGGCAGGGCCTGCTGCGCGATCCCACCGACTGGGCGCCGATCGTGCACGCGACGTGGGTGTCGGCGTGCTGGGCGGTGCCCGCCCTGCTGTGGGCGTTCGTCTCGTTCATGCGCCGCGACGTGGCCGGCTGAGGATGACGCCGGCGTAAGGATCGCGGCGGTCGCGACACCCGACCGTCAGCGGCTGCACGCAGCCGACGGCTCAGGGCCGGACGAGCTCTTCGACGTCGATCGAGATCGTCGCCGGCCTCGCGGTCCTGCTCGCGCCGCGCTTCGGCGCACATCTGGTGGCGGCCCGGCTCGGCGCGATCTTCGTCAACTCGCACGATCGCCGAACGGCGACGTAAGAAGCCGCGGCGTGGCGACGCAGACGTCCTCGATGAGTCGAACACCGCCCCAGCCGGGACCACCGGCAACGCACGCGTCGCTGGGCGAGTGGCGCCGGCGGCGCCTGATGGCCGCCGGCTTCGACGCGCCGCTCGCGGCGCAGCTGACCCGCGACGAGGCGGTCGACCTGCACGAGCTGCTCGTGCTGCTCGACCGTGGCTGCCCGCCGGAGCTGGCGGCGCGGATCCTCGCGCCGATCGACCAGCCGGTGGCGTGCCGATGAGGCCGCCTGTCACTGCTAGCGTCGGGTCGATGGCGACCGAGCACGTCCCCCCGCCGGGCTCGACGGCCAACCGGCGCGACGCGCTCGATCTCGAGTCGCGGCGGTGGCTGGAGGATCTCAGCGCAGGCGGGCGCGGGCGCCACGAGGCCGTCTTGCGGCTGCACGAGCTGCTGCTGCGCGCAGCGCGCTTCGAGGTGTCGCGGCGGCGTCTGGCGCTGCCCTACCTTCGCGGCGGCGACCATGACGACCTCGCCCAGCAGGCCGCCGACGACGCGCTCGTCGCGGTGCTCGCGAAGGTCGACGACTTCCGCGGCGACAGCCGCTTCACGACCTGGGCGTACAAGTTCGCGCTCTACGAGGCGGCGGTGAAGCTTCGCCGCCGGGCGTGGCAGGAGCGCGAGCTGCCGCTCGGCCCGCAGGCCTGGCCGCACGTCGCGTCGCGCGCGCTCTCGCCGCACGAGCAGGCCGTCGGGAGCGAGCTGCTCGGCGCCCTGCGCGAGGCGATCGACTGCGCGCTGAGCGAGCACCAGCGGGAGGTGCTCGTCGCGGTGACGCTCAACGGCGTGCCGATCGATGTCCTCGCCGAGCGGCTGAACACGACGCGCGGCGCGCTGTACAAGACGCTGCACGACGCGCGGCGCAAGCTGCGCAGCCGGCTGGCCGCGGCCGGCCTGGACCTGACGATCGACGAAGGAGGGCGACCGCGATGATCGAGGAGCGCCGCCCCGAGCCCGACGAGCTGATCGCGGTCCTGCTGGGGCCGGCCGGCCCCGAGCTGACCTGCGAGGCGTGCTTCGAGCACCTCGACCGCTACGTCGACGCCGAGCTGGCGGGCGAGGATCCCGACCGCGCGGTGCCGGACATGCGCGCGCACCTCGTCGGCTGCCCCGCGTGCGCCGACGATTACGAGAGCCTGCTCGCGTTCGCCGGTTCGCACGACGACGACGCACAGCCGCCGGCGTGAGCGCCTCGAAACGCGGTCTCGCGCCCGTCGCGGCGCTGCATCCCGACGGCGTGCTGCGGCACGCCGATGCTCCGGAGGTCGACCTCGCCGCCGCCGAGCGCGCCGTCCACGACCTGCTCGTGGCGCTCGGCCGCGACGTGCGGGCGCCGGGTCTGCGCGACACGCCGCGCCGCGTCGCGGCGGCCTACGCCGAGCTGCTGACGCACGAGCCGTTCACGCCGACGACGTTTCCCAACGAGCCGGCCTACGACGAGCTCGTGGTCGTGCGCGAGATCCCGTTCCACTCGCTGTGCATGCACCACATGCTGCCGTTCCACGGCGTCGCGCATGTCGCCTACCTGCCGGGCGAGCGGATCATCGGCCTGTCGAAGCTCGCCCGCGTCGTGGAGCTCTTCGCCCGCGAGCTGCAGGTGCAGGAGCGGCTGACGATGCAGATCGCGACGTGCCTGCAGGACCACCTGCGCCCGAAGGGCGTCGGCGTCGTCATCGAGGCCGAGCACCTGTGCATGTCGCTGCGCGGCGTGCAGAAGGCCGGCACGCGAACGACGACGTCGGCGCTGCTCGGGCTGCTGCGCGAGGACGCGCGGACGCGGCAGGAGTTCCTGTCGCTCGTCACGGGCTGAGCCCGTAAGACGCCGGCGCTCCGGACCGCTAAGAGGTCATGGTCGAACTCACGCTCCTGGCCCTGATGAACCGTCTGATGAACTGGGGCTGCGCGCCGGTGATCGCCTCCCGCGTCATCGCCGCCGACGCCCCGACGCTGCTGTCCCTCGTCTCCGACTCCCGGGGGCAGCGGCGCCTCGTCGCAGGACTCAGTCCGCTCCTGCGACCGCACGCGAGCCTCGGCACGATCCGCACCCCCCGGGTCGTGCCCGTGCGCGTGCAGCTGGGCGGGCGCGACGTGGCGTGGTTGAGCTGGCTGCTCTCCCCGAGCCGCGGCACGACCGAGGTGGACCTCCTCGCGCAGTTCGAGCAGCGCGGGCTTCTCATGCGTCTGGCGCTCGTGCTCGGCGGCCGCCGGTGGCTGCGCCGCCGCCTCGAGGAGACGTTGTGCGCGCTTGCGCGCCAGGCCCACGACGCCGCCGAGGACGCCCGTAGCGTGAAACCCGCCGGGACGATCGGACGCGCAGGCGCCCGCCGTCGAGCGCGGCGCGCAGCGTCATCGGCCCCTCGCCGTGCAGCACGGCATCCCTCGCGACCTCGCCGACCAGCAGCTCCCCATCGCTGAGCACCCACGCCGCGATCATGCGGCTACCGTGCGCTCATGGCGATCCCTCCGCTGCAGCCGCGTCACCACCCGCCGGTCGCCGGCGAGATCAAGCGCACGGATGCCGACGTCCCGGAGCAGGCGCGCCGCCGGCGGGCGCGCACCGCCGCCGTCGCAGCCGAGCTGACCCGCGCGCGCCCGGCGTCGCCATCGCTCGTCGCGACGGCGAGCGGAGCGATCGAGCGCCTGCTGCTGACGATCCCGGGCTATGCCGCGCGCGGCGGGACGAGCAACCCCTACGGGGCGGTCTATCGCGACCTGCTCGCGAAGCTCCCGCAGCAGACCCACGTCGTGATCCTCACCCACGAGGCCGTCGAGCAGACGGTGCGCGAGTGGGCCGGCGCGGCGGGGCGCAGCAGCGCGACGATCGTGATCGCGACCGACGACTTCCTCGGCTTCTCCGTCTGGGCCGAGGACGGCTATGTCGTCATCGAGGACGGTGGTGGGGGCCACGCGTTCGTCGAGCCGGCGGCGTTTCCGCGCTACGGCGACGCGCTCGTGGCCGATCAGGTGAGCACCGTCGCCGGCCTCGGGCTCTACCAGGCGCCGCTGCACCTGCAGGGCGGAAACGTCCTGATCGGCGACGACTTCTTCTTCGTCGGGATCGACTACCCGCTGCTGACGTTCGAGGAGGGGATCCTCAACGCGCCGACGCAGGCCGCCGAGGCGGAACTCGCGCAGCGAGGCGGAAGGCACGGGCAGCGTCGTCCCGACG
>DATMJM010000566.1:0-8669 GCA_035553935.1 Solirubrobacteraceae bacterium | reverse complement strand
CTCGTTGATCGCGGAGTCCTTCTCGATGTAGAGATCGCGCGAGGGCACGTAGGCCTCCGGCTGGTAGTAGTCGTAGTACGACACGAAGTACTCGACGGCGTTGTCGGGGAAGAACGTGCGGAACTCGTTGCACAGCTGCGCCGCCAGCGTCTTGTTGTGCGCCAGCACGAGCGTCGGGCGCTGCAGCTCGGCGATGACGCCGGCCATCGTCATCGTCTTGCCGGTTCCCGTCGCGCCGAGCAGCGTCGTGAAGCGGTCGCCGGCGCGGACGGCCGCGGAGATCTCGCCGATCGCCTTGGGCTGATCGGCCGCCGGTGTGAAGATGTCGTCGAGCTTGAAGGCCGGCATGGGCGGGGCTCCACGATAGCCGCGGTCGAGGCCGCCGGCTGCCCCGATCGGCGGCACGTCCATGCAACGAAGCGTGCACGCCCCGACCGATCGGGCCGCTCCTGAAGCTGGCGCATTGCATGATCGCCCGCAGCGCCCGGCAAGCGGCGTGGGCGATCCACCGGGCACGGCTGCCACGACTTCTTGGGGAAGAGTCTGATGCTGCGACCGTTTCGTCTGTCCGCTCCTGCGGGCGTCCTGCTGGTCCTGCTCGCACCTGCCGTCGCGAGCGCAGACACCTACGTGGTGACCTCCTGCACCGATCCGGCGGGTCAGCCCAATGCGGCGGCCGGCTGGGTCGCGTTCACGACGCCGGGCGGCGTGACCCTGAACACCTGCGCCCAGCGCGGCGGCGCGCTCGTCGCCGCGCTCCCGTCGGATACGCCGCCGGCGAACGCGACCGCCAACTGGCGCTTCGACGCGCCGCTGGGCACGCGCATCGTGCGGGTGCGCGCCAGCCGGACGACGACGGGGCTGGAGAGCGGACCACCGCCGCAGGCGAAGGACATCGCCTACGACATGGTCGCCAGCGAGGCTCAGGTCCTGGAGGACTGCACGCCGGGGCCGCTGTCGAGCTGCGTCGACAACCTCATCGCGCCGCTGGACAGGCAGGGCCTCAACGGCTCCTTCGTCCAGTTCAGGGTCCTCTGCACGAACGCCGGGCTGCTCTGCACGCGCAAGCTGGGCGTCGTCGCGACGCATCTCTGGACGACGCTCGAGGATCCGCTGGTCCCGGTCGTGGCCAACAACCGCGTGATCGACGACGGTGAGGCCTCGGGGATCCTGCGCGTACGGTTCGACGCGGCGGACGCGGGCGGCGGCCTGTATCGCACCCTGATCAAGGTCGACGGCAAGATCGCGCGGGCGCTCCCGCTCGGCCCGCCTCCGTGCAACGACGTGTACACGGCGGACCTCGACCCCTACCAGTTCAGCGTTCCGGCCCCGTGTCCGCGCGCGGTCACGGGCTCGACGGCGAGCCTCGACGTGCGCTCGCTGGCGCCCGGGCCGCACGGCGTCGAGATCGCCGTAGAGGATGCGGCCGGCAACCAGACGTCGGTCGCGGGCCCGGTCGAGTTCCCGAAGCCGAACGTCGGGGTCGGCGGCTCGTCCGCCGAGGTGCAGGCTGCGCTGAGGGGGCGGCTGCGGATGTGGTTCGTCAAGTCGCGCACCCGTACGCGCAGGAGCCTCGCGAGCCGCTTCGGCACGCGCGTCGTGACGCGCGGGGTGCTGCGCACGCGCAGCGGCCGGGGCATCGTCGGCGCCCGGATCGACGTCTACCACATCCGCCGCGACGGCAAGCGCCGGCTCGTCAAGACCGGCCTGAAGACGCGGGCGGGCGGCGCGCTGACGCTGATCTTGCCCAACAACGTCGACACCCGCACGATCGAGTACGCCTATCGCGCGCTGCGGCCGGGGCCGATCACGAGCCGCCAGCGGCTGCGCCTGACGGTACGCACCAAGAGCGGCCGCATCTACCACCGCAAGAGCCGCGCCAGGCGCTGAGCCGCACGCCGCCGGACCGGATGCTCGAGCTGGCGCGTGAGCATCCGGTCCAGCGCGACGGCGGGATGCAGGCGCTGGAATCGATCGAGCATGAAGTCGCCCGTGAACAGCGCCATGAGACTGCCGTCGCTGCGCTACGGGGCGATCAGGGCTCGACGAGCCCGCGCCGGATCGCGTAGCGGGTGAGCGCCACGCGGTCCTTGAGGCCGAGCTTCTCGAGCACGTTCGCGCGGTGGCGCTCGACCGTCTTGTCGCTGATGCTGAGCAGCTCGCCGATCTCGCGGCTCGTCAGCCCCTCGGCGATGAGCTTGACGACCTCCGACTCGCGCGCCGAGAGCGGATCGGGCATGACGGCACCCGGGCCCTGCTCGAGGTATTCGCGCACGAGCGCCGCGACGCCGCGCGGGTACAGGAACGGCTCTCCCCGGCACGTGGCGTGGCAGGCGTCGACGAGATCCTCGTGCGCGGCGGACTTCAGGACGTAGCCGGAGGCACCGGCGCGCAGCGCCTCGAAGAAGAACTGCTCGTTGTCGTGCATCGAAAGGATCAGGACGCGCAGCTGCGGCCGGTGCTCAGCGAGCTGGCGCGCGGCCTGGATGCCGGTGAGGCGCGGCATCGCGACGTCGAGGATCGCGAGGTCGATGTCCTCGCGCAGGGCGATCTCGACGGCCTGCTGGCCGTCGCTGGCCTCGGCCACGACTTCCAAGCCGGGCTCTGCCTCGAGCGTGAGCCGAAGGCCGTGTCGCACGACCGCGTGGTCGTCGGCGAGCAGGATCCGGATGGCTTCGGGCCCGCTCATGCGGTCTGGGCGATCACGAGACGCACCTCGGTCCCCGTCCCGTCGTGGCGCGGCTGGACCGTGAGGCGGCCGCCGACCGACAGCGCGCGCTCGCGCATGCCGCGGATCCCACCGTCGCCGCCCGCGGCCGCCTCCGCGCCGATCCCGATCCCGTCGTCGCGCACCGCCAGCTCGACGCGCCCGTCGCCGGCGACCAGCGCGACCTCGATCGAGGCCGCCCGCGCGTGGCGGATCGCGTTCGTGATGCTCTCCTGCGCGACCCGGTACACAACCAGCTCGTCGTCGTCGCCCAGCTCGGGCAGGTCGCGCTGCAGGTCGCGGACGATGTGCACCCCGGTGCGCTCGGCGAGCCGCGACGTGAGGTTCGTCAGGGCCGCCGGCAGGCCGAGCGTGTCGAGGCCCTCCGGGCGCAGCTGGCGGGCGACCGCGCGCACGTCCTCGACGCTCGCCAGCACACCGCTGCGCAGATCCGCGACCTCCTCGCGCAGCTCCTCCGGCGCGCGCTTGTGCAGCCGGTCGAGCTGGAGCGCGAGCGCGGTGAGGTTCTGCCCGATCTGATCGTGCAGCTCGTCGGCGACGCGCCGGCGCGCTGCCTCGCGCTCCGAGAGCGACCGCCGCAGGCTGTCGCGCCGTTCGGCCTCGAGCCGCTCGAGCATGCCGTTGAACGTCTCGGTCAGCACGCTGATCTCCGACGCCGACTCGGGCGCCGGGATCCGCTCTCCCGGCCGGAGCGGATCGGCCCGTCGCATGAGGTCCGCCAGCCGCGACAGCGGCGCGACGGCTCGGCGCATGAGCGTCAGGTTCACCGCGAGCATCATCGCCAGGCCTCCGACGATCGCCGGGATCCGTCCGTTGGCCGGCTCGAGGATGAGCACGAGGCCCGCGGCCGCGAGAACCGTCGCGTTGGGGATGAACAGCCGCCAGAACAGCGGGATGTACGGCGCATCCACAGATCAAGGTTACGCCGGCCGCCGCGTCGGAGAGGTCGCCGCGCTGACAGGGCGGGTGGACCGCGGGCCGTCGAAGGGGAAGCCTTGTGCCAATCGTGGGGGCTGGCAGCGCTGACAAGGGATCCGGACGCGGCGGCACACGAGCGGCCGCCATCGCGCGCTACGCGCTGCTGTGGATCGCGGTCGGCGCGGCGCTCGCGCTTCTCGCGCTCGCCCTGGTCGACGGGCCGCCGGGCGATGCGACGCTCCCGCCCGTCCAGCAGACCCAGCTGGCGCACGCGGTGCGGGCCGCAGGCTGCCGGTTGCAGCGCGCCGAGCCGGGGCAGCGGCTCGTTCCGCCCGCCGACGGCCCGTCGGGCACAGCGGCGCGACCCGCGTTCTACGACCGCGCCCCGCCCGTCGGGCAGCTCACGGCTGCCGTTCGCCGCGGGGTGATCGTGATCTATCACCGGCCGGCCGCGACGCGCGACCGCCTGGCGCACCTGCGCGCGCTGCAGGAGGCGGTCCCGGGCGGAACCGTCGTCGCGCCGTATGTGCAGATGCTGCATGCAGTCGCGGCCGCGGCATATCGGCGCGTCCTCGCCTGCCCGAGGTTCACCGACGCCGCGATCGACGCGATCAGGCTGTTCCGAGGGCGTCACATCGGCACCGGGCCCGATCGCTGAGCGCGGGCAACGCCGCTTCGCGCGGCGACCGTCCGCGGCGATGGGGGGCGCACCTGCGCGCAAATGGTGGCGCCGCACCAGGATCAGATCCCGCCCTGCAGGGGATTAGCCCGATGAACGGCTCGACGCGAAGGGGAGAAGACGTGCTCTCGAACGGCATCGCTGAGACATCGCCCGCGATCGGGTGCGAGCGCCGCTGCGACGCGGTGCGAGTCTTCGAGCACGAGCCCGACCTGCTGCGCGGCCTCGACCCCGCGACGGCCGAGCTGCTGCACCGGCGTGTTGTCGTGCCGCGGCTGCAGCTGCCTTGCGGGTCGTGGGCTCCGCCTGCGGGAGCCGACCTCGAGGGCGCCCTCGGCCTGCTCGTCCTCGATGGCGTGATGAGCCGCTCGGTCTCGCTGCAGGGCAGGTGCTGCGCCGAGCTGCTGGGGGCGGGCGATCTCCTGCGCCCGTGGGACCTGCCGCCCGCGGACGACTCGCTCGCCGGCCGCTGCGCGTGGCGCGTCCTGGAGCCGGCGACGCTTGCGGTGCTCGACGAGCGCTTCGCCGTCGTGGCGGGCCGCTGGCCGAAGATCATCGCCGCGCTGCTCGCCCGCGGCAGCGAGCGGTCGCACGGGCTGGCGTTCCACCTCGCGATCGCGCAGATCCGGCAGGCCGAGACGCGGCTGCTGATGCTGTTCTGGCACCTCGCCGAACGCTGGGGGCGCGTGACCCCCGGCGGCGTGGCGCTGGCGCTCCCGCTCACGCACGAGCTGCTCGGCGACCTCGTCTGCCTGCACCGCCCGACGACGTCCACGGCGCTGCAGCGCCTCACCCGCGCGGGCGAGATCGCGCGGTGCGCCGACCGCGGCTGGATGCTGCTCGGCGAGCCGCCGGCGCATGACGCCCCGCGCGCCCAACGGCTCGCGCTCGCATCCTGAGGCGGCGCGCGCAGCGCCCTCGGCTCAGCCGGCGACGACCCCCGTGACGCAGCGGCTGCGCCTGCCGACGATGAGCTTGTCGAGGAAGACGGCCGAGTCGTAGACGCGATCGCCCTGGTCGAAGATCGACAGATACAGGTGGCGCGTCGAGCGCTTGACGCGGGTGGAGGCACGGAGGATCCTCGTCGCCCCGTCGTATGTCGTTCCCCTCGCGGCCAGCGACGACATCCCCGTGAAGCCGATCCGGTTGATGCGGATCGGCCGCCCGCCGCTCGTCACGGCGAAGTTGCGTGGCGCGGTGATCTCCGGGTTCTCCTTGGTCGCCGCGCTCCAGTTCGTCGCGTCGAGCTCGGCGATGAACGCGTCGTTGAACTCGTCGCCGACGAACTCGGGGTATTCCTCCGAAAGGAAGCGGAAGCGGAAGGACAGGCAGTTGGCGTTGCGCGGGATGCGCAGGTCGATGCGCATGATCGTCACGTCCCGCGCTCCGCGGATCGACGGCCCGCCGGCCGTCGAGCCGGCGTCCTGCGTGTCGTTCGGGTCGTCGGCGAGCCGCGCGTTCCCGGTCGTGAGCATCGCGTAGGACGAACCGGAGCCGGGACGCGGGAAGCCGGCGAGCCGCGTCGTCGACACCGCCGCGGGCTTGGATCCGGGCGGCACGGCGGAGAAGACCGCGCGCCGGACGACGCGCGGATCGTCGGCCATGGCGCGGGCCACCGCAGTGGCCGACGGGTTGCGGGGATACTCCACGATCGTGCCGGGCGCCCCCTGGGCGCCGATGGCGGCCGCCACAGCAGTCGCGCCGAGCGCGGCGCCGGCGGTGAGCCAAGTACGTCGTCGGTCCCTCATCGTCCCCTCCCGCTCGTGATCGTCTCAGCGCCGGTTCCCGCAGCGGGCGGGTCGTGAACCTCCCGCCGCACCCGCTGTCATCGCGCGGACGGGCCAGGTTTAGGCGCGACGTTCAAGGGAACGCGCGCGCCCCTGCGCGCGCGCAGGTGGGCAGGCGGGCGCACAGCTCACCTGCGCCACGGTCGGCCGGGCTCGCGCCGGCGGCGCGCGGCGAGGACCAGGGCGAGCAGGCTCACCATCGCCACGGCGGCGGCGGCGAGCGCACGCGTCCGCGGCATGTCGCGTCGCGCCGGCGCCGCCGCGCGGGGCGCCCCGGCGCCGGCGGGCAGCGCGCGCTGCGGCGGCGGCTCGACGCGCGCCTCCTGCTGCGCGGTCGCGCCGCCGGCGGTCGTGCCGTGCGCCAGCCTGGCGGCCGGGCGCAGGCGGCTCGGCCAGGCGCTGCGCTCACCGACGAGGCTGATGAGCGCGGGGACGAGCAGCGTCCGCACGACGAACGCGTCGAGCACCAGTCCCATCGACATCGCGAACGCGAGCTCGCGAAACGGGCGCACCGGCACCAGCGCCAGCATCGCGAAGCTCAACGCCAGGACCATCCCCGCGGTGGTGATCGCCGTCTGCGCGCGGCTGCCCGCCACCGCGATCGCCTCGCGCAGCGGACGCCTGCGCGCCTCCTGCCAGATCCGGCCGGTGAGGAACACGTTGTAGTCCGACCCCAGCGGCACGAGCAGCACGGCTGCCGCGAACGGAACGAAGTAGGTGATCTCGTCGTAGCCGAGCAGCCCGCCGAAGAGGTAGACGGTCGCCCCCAGCGCCGCCGTCAGCGCGAGCACGCTCGTCGCGACGAGGTACAGCGGCGCCACGAGCGAGCGCAGGAACAGCGCGAGGATCACGAAGACCACGAGGAGCACCGTCGGCGCTACGCGGCCGACGTCGCCGCGCGCATCGCTGACGGTCTCCGCCGCCAGCGCGGTGTCGCCGGCGATGCTGCCGTCGGCGCCGGGCAGGCCGCTGGCCGCCAGCAGCTGCGGAAGATCCCGTTGCAGGCGGCCGAGATGGGCGATCGCCGACGCGCCGAGCGGGTCGCGGTCGAAGATGACCAGCAGCCGCACCGCGTTCCCTGCGCGCGAGTACACCCCGCCCAGGTAGCGCTGCGTCGGCTGCTGCGCGGGGCCCACGACCTGCGCGACGGCGGGACGCGCGCTCAGCCGGCGCTGGACCTCGAGCAGCGCGTCGCGGCGGGCGGCCACGCCCGGCCCCTCGACCAGCACCATCGTCGGCGACAGGATGCCCGGCGCGAACCCGCGCGCGGCGGCGTTGTACGCGACGCGCGCGTCCGAGCCCTCGGGCAGGCCGCGGATCAGCGTCTGCCCGAGCTCGAGCTTGGCCAGACCGGAGGCCGCAGCGACCAGTGCGGCGGTCGTCACGACGACCACGACAAGCGGGCGCCTCGCGGCCAGGCGGACGGCGCGCCCGCGATGCGGCCGCCGCCGCGCGTGCGGCGGCTTCTCCTCGGCGGCCTGCTCGGGCGTGAGCTCGCGCCCCGGGCGGCTGGGCCACAGCAGCGCCGAGCCGAACAGCGCCATGCATGCCGGGATGAACGTCAGCGCGACCGCCAGCCCGACGGCGACCGCGATCGCCATGCCCGGCCCGAACGCCTGGAAGAAGCCGAGCTTCGCCACGACCAGCGACGCGCTGCCGGCGGCGACGATGAGCCCCGCCGTGAACACGATGCCCTGCAGCTCGGCGGTCGCGCTCTCCGCCGCGCGGCGCGCAGGCTGACCGTCGGCCAGCCGCTGGCGAAAGCGCGACAGGAAGAAGATCGCGTAGTCGGTGACGATGCCGAACAGCAGGACGACCACAATCGGCTCGACCTCGGCAGGCACCGACACGCCGACGGCCTTGCCGAGCCCTGCGATGACGCGCATCGCTATGAGGTAGGCGAGCGCGATCGCGGCAGCGGTCACGAGCGGCGCCGCCAGCGCGCGGAAGTGCAGCCCCACGACGAGCAGGACCAGGACGAACGTCGCGAGCTCGACGAACGGCAGCGCGTCCTTGACGGCCTGCGCCTGCGCGGTGCGGGCGGGAACCGCGCCCGTCACGCCCACGAAGTGGTCCTCCCGCTGCGCGACGCTCGAGCGCAGGCGCTCCGTGTACGTCTCGCGCGCCTGGCGATTGCGCTCCGGATCGAAGATGAGGTACGTCAGCGCCGTCGTGGATCGTTCGCGGGCGAACGGCGCCGCGCCGACGACGTTGGTCACCGGCAGCGCCGCGGCCACGCCGATCAGGGACGGCTGCCGGCGCCGCGTGATCGTCGTGGCGCGCGCCACGACGCGCGCCTGCTCGGCCGCCGACAATCCGGTCGGGTCGCGCTGCACGAGGATCGTGCGCGACAGCAGCGGGAAGGCGAACAGCTCGGATGCCCGCAGCTCGGCCTCGATCGCGGCCGCATCGTTGGGGACGAGGTCGCCCAGCGCACCCGTCTGCGCCTCCTGGATCGTCGGCGGCCGAGCAGGCGCGCGTCGTGGCGCGCGCCACGTCGATCACGCGGCGCCGGCAGCCGTCCCTGATCGGCGTGGCCGCGGCGCTGCCGGTGACC
>DATMJM010000565.1:0-4195 GCA_035553935.1 Solirubrobacteraceae bacterium | reverse complement strand
CTGTTCTCCTTCGCCGGGATCAGCGTCACGCACGGCGACGCGCTGGCGATCGCCGTGACGATCCCGCTCGTGCTCGCGATGACGACCTTCATCACCCACAGCCGCCTCGGCAAGGCGATGCGCGCGACCGCGCAGGACCCCGACGCCGCGCGGCTCATGGGCATCAACGTCGACACGACGATCTCGGCGACGTTCCTCATCGGCGGCATGCTCGCGGGCGCGGCGGGACTCATCTACGCGCTGTACCAGACGACCGTCTGGTACTTCCAGGGCTTCACCGCCGGCCTGATCGCGTTCACCGCGGCGGTGATGGGCGGCATCGGCAACATCCGCGGCGCGGTGCTCGGCGGGCTGATCATCGGCGTCATCCAGCAGACCTCCGACAACCGGATCGGCAGCCAGTGGACGCCCGCGATCGTCTTCGCGTACCTCGTGCTGATCATGGTCTTCAAACCATCCGGGCTGCTCGGGGAGCAGACGCGAGAGGCCGGCTGAGATGAGCGTCGCCGCCGCCGCGCCGCGCAAGCGCCTCAGCGCGCCGATGCTGCCGCGCAAGGCGCGCATCGGCGTCACGATCGCGGCGATCGTCGCGGGCGCCGTGCTGCCGTTCTTCGTCGAAAGCGGGGGCGGCTTCATCGACGACGCGACGCTGGCGCTGGCGTACGTCGTCATGGCGCTGGGCCTGAACATCATCGTCGGCTTCGCCGGTCTGCTGGACCTCGGCTACGTCGCGTTCTTCGCGATCGGCGCCTACACGATGGGCTACTTCGGCTCGCTGTTTCACATCGAGGTCAACGGCGGCGAGGGCCTCCACGTGCTCGTCACCGGGCCGGTCACCGAGCTGCCCGGCATCCACCTGAACTTCCTGCTCATCGTCGTGCTGGCGATCATCGCGACGACGATCGCCGGCATCCTCATCGGCCTGCCGACGCTGCGCCTGCGCGGCGACTACATCGCGATCGTGACGCTCGCGTTCGGCGAGATCGTCGGCCGGATCGCGATCAACGGCGACGAGATCACGGGCTTCGGCACGAAGCTCACCAATGGCCGCCAGGGCATCACGCCCGTCGACAAGATCGACCTCCCGCTGCTGGACCCGTTCACGTCGCTGAACCTCAGGCCGTGGTACTGGGTGGCGTTCGCGATGGTGCTCATCGTGCTGTTCGTGAACTTCCGGCTGCGCGACTCGCGCCTCGGCCGCGCCTGGATCGCGCTGCGCGAGGACGAGGTCGCGGCGGTCAGCATGGGCGTGCCGGCGGTCAAGACCAAGCTGCTGGCGTACGGCTCCGGAGCGGCGTTCGGCGGCATCTCCGGCGCCTTCCTGGGCTCGTACCTCAACACCGTCAACGCCGACCAGTTCCAGTTCGCCTTCTCGATCTTCATCCTCGCGATGGTGATCCTCGGCGGCCTCGGATCGATCTGGGGGGTGGTGGTGGGGGCGATCGCGCTGTCGTTCATCAACAACCGCCTGATCCCCGACGTGCTCAACGAGATCCCGGGCGACATCGGGCTGGACTTCGACCTCACCGAGCTGTCGTTCGGGATCTTCGGCTTCCTGCTCGTGATCATGATGGTGCTGCGTCCCGAGGGGCTGATCCCGGAGCGCCGGCGCCAGATCGAGCTGTCGGAGGGAATCGAGGACCTGGCGGTCGACGAGGACACCGTTTACCGGGCAGACGTGCCATGAGCCAAGCCGACGGCAACATCCTCGAGGCGCGCGGCATCACGAAGCAGTTCGGCGGCCTGACGGCCGTCAACGACGTTTCGTTCTCGATCCCGCGCCGCTCGATCGTGTCGCTGATCGGCCCCAACGGCGCCGGCAAGACGACGTTCTTCAACATCCTCACCGGCCTGTACAAGCCGACGCTCGGGCGCGTGAGGTTCGACGGCAAGGACATCACGGCGGGCCGGCCGGACAAGATCATGGCGCTGGGCGTCGCGCGCACGTTCCAGAACATCCGCCTCTTCGGCACGATGTCGGCGCTCGAGAACGTCATGGTCGGCCAGCACTCGCGCATGAAGGCCGGACTGTTCGGATCGATCTTCCGCCCGCCGTGGGTGCGTCACGAGGAGCAGCGCGTGCGCGCGAAGGCGGGCGAGTCGCTGGAATACGTCGGGCTGAAGCCGAGGCTCCACGATCAGCTCGCCACGAACCTCTCCTACGGCGACCAGCGCCGCGTCGAGATCGCGCGCGCGCTCGCGTCCGACCCGAAGCTGCTGCTGCTCGACGAGCCGACCGCCGGCATGAACCCGCAGGAGTCCGACGCGCTGACGCGCTTCATGGAGAAGCTGCGCGACGAGCTCGGCCTGTCGATCCTGCTCATCGAGCACGACATGAAGGTCGTGATGGGGGTCTCCGAGCACGTCACCGTCCTGGACCACGGCGAGAAGATCTCCGAGGGCGACGCCGCCGCGGTGCGGACGGATCCGAAGGTCGTCGAGGCCTACCTCGGCAAGCAGGAGGCCGAGCGCCAGCGACACGAGGATGGTGGCGGCTGATGGCGCTGCTCGAGATCGAGGACATCCACACGTACTACGGCAACATCGAGGCGCTCAAGGGCATCTCGCTGACGGTCGAGGAGGGCGAGTGCGTGACGCTGATCGGCTCCAACGGCGCCGGCAAGTCGACGACGCTGCGCTCGATCTCGGGGCTGACGCCGCCGCGCACGGGCGACATCCTCTTCAAGGGCGAGAACATCACGCGCACGCCGCCGGCCGAGATCGTCAAGCTCGGCATCTCGCAGTCGCCGGAGGGACGGCGCTGCTTCCCGCGCATGACCGTTCGCGAGAACCTCGACATGGGCGGCTACCTGCGCCGCGACAAGGACGGGCTGGAGCAGGACATCGGGCGCGTCTACGAGCTCTTCCCGCGCCTGCAGGAGCGCGAGCGCCAGAAGGCCGGGACGATGTCCGGCGGCGAGCAGCAGATGCTGGCGATCGGGCGCGCGCTGATGGCGCGGCCCAAGCTGCTGCTGCTCGACGAGCCGTCGATGGGGATCGCGCCGATCCTCGTCGAGCGCATCTACGAGACGATCGCGGAGATCAACGAGCAGGGCACCACGATCCTGCTCGTCGAGCAGAACGCCAACTACGCCCTCGCCGTGTCGCAGCGCGCGTACGTCCTCGAAACCGGCAAGGTGGCGCTGACCGACGACTCAGGCACGTTGCGGACCAATCCCGAAGTCCAGAAGGCGTATCTCGGCGGATGACGATCGTCGCCGTCATCGGTGAGGCCGCGCTGTACATGCTCTACGGCTGGCTGCTGTCGGCGATCGTCGCCAGCTTCCTGTCGGGCAAGAAGGGGTACGGCGAGCGGATCGGGCTCGCCTCGGGCCTGCTGCTGACGTTCATCGGCGTGCTGATCTGGCTCGTCGTGCCGGCCAAGCCGACCTCGGACTGGGGCCGGCGCAAGCAGGCGCGCGGCTGAGGCCCGCGCAGCGCGCTACGTCAGCGTGCTGCGCAGCGCCTCGTCGAGATCGGGATGCTCGAACTCGTAGCCGAGCTCGCCGGCGCGGCCGGGAACCATCCGCACGCCGTCGAGCACGATCTGGCTCATCTCGCCGTACAGCAGCCTGATCGTGACGGCGGGCACCGGCATCACCGCGGGGCGGTGCAGCGCGCGCCCGAGCGCCTTCGCGAACGCCTTGTTCGTCACCGGCTCGGGCGCCGACGCGTTGACCGCGCCGTGGAAGCGCTCGTTGTCGATCGCCGCGCGGTAGATGCCGACGAGGTCGTCGAGGTGGATCCAGGGCAGGTACTGCCTGCCGCTGCCGATCGGCCCTCCGATGCCGGCCTTGAAGAACGGCAGCATCCGGGCGAGCGCGCCGCCGCCTGCGTCGAGCACGATCCCGGTGCGGACGAGGACGGTCCGCGTCACGACCTCCGCCGTCGCGGCCTGGCGCTCCCAGCGCGCGACGACCTCCGCGAGCCAGTCCCGCCCCGACGCGACCGACTCGTCGACGAGCTCGTCGCCGTGCCTGCCGTAGTAGCCCGACGCCGAAGCGCAGATGAGCGCCCTCGGGCGCGGCTCGGCGTCGGAGATGCCCTGGACGAGGTTGCGCGTGCCGTGCTCGCGGCTGTCGCGGATCGCGGCCTTGACCGCGGCGCTCCAGCGCTGGCCCACGTCCTCGCCGGCGAGGTGGACGACCGCGTCGCGGCCGGCCAGCGCCTGCGACGGCGCCGCCTCCTGCTCGAG
>DATMJM010000564.1:0-3521 GCA_035553935.1 Solirubrobacteraceae bacterium | reverse complement strand
GTCTCCGACCGCCGTGTTCTCGACGCCGTCGCTCGCGTAGATCCGCAGTGGGCTGTCGGGATGCGGGGTCCCGTGCTCGTACCAGTACGCCGACCAGTTGTCGCCGTCGACGTCGTAGAACGCGATCTCGCGCGGCTTGCGGGGGTTGGTGAAGTCGATCACATCGACGCCCGCCGTGTACCACGCGTTGACCAGCAGGTTGCGGCCGGGCATCGGGACCGCGACCCCGAGGTGCGCCGAGCAGTACTGCGCGACGTGGTCGTCGGGATCGCTGCGGGGCATCCGGAACTCGCTGAGCTTCTCGCCGGTGCTCGTGCGCAGGAAGAACATGTTGCCGCTCTCGACGACCTCGCCCGAGGGCAGCGTCGTCGTCGTCGGGCAGCCGCGCCCGAACGACTCGTCGATGGCGTTGACCGTCTTGCCGTCCCAGCTGAACGTCGCTGAGTGCCAGAAGTCCACGTTGTGCTGGTCGTAGACCCAGAGCGGGTTGCTCGTGTCGGGCAGCCCGTTGGCGCCGATCCGCCACAGCTGCACCTGCTCGGCACAGGCGGCGGCGACGAGCTGCAGCTCGACGAACACCGTCATGTCGTGGCAGGCGCGCATCCCGTCGACGAGGCCGGGAGCGCTCAGACTGCGCTCCGACGTCGGCAGGAACGCGTTGTTCGGATCGCCCGGGTAGTTGATCGGCAGCTCCGCGATCTCCTGCGCGGCGGCGGGGTCGGCGAGCGGCACCTCGACGACCTGGATGACGCCGTGCAGCGGGTCGCGCCCCACCGCTGGGCCGCGAACGGGGCCGCACGTCGGGCCGGGCCGCAGCGGATACGACGAGTTGAGCACGAGGAGCCGTCCCTCCTGCGGCAGCAGGGTGTGCGTGTGCGAGCCGCAGTCCTGGTAGACGGCGCCGATCTGCACCGGCGCGGCCTCGTTGCTGATGTCGAACAGGCGCACGCCCTCCCATCCGGCGGGATCGTCGTGGCCGGTGGCCGTCGCGCCACAGGCGGGCCCCGTCAGCGTCCGGTCGACCGATGCGATCAGCAGGTCGGCCCTGCCGTCGCCGTCGCGGTCCCAGACCGTCAGGTCGTTCTGGGGCCCGAAGCAGCGAAAGTCCGTCACCAGCCGCGGGCTGTCCGGGTTGCTGATGTCGAAGATCCGGAAGCCGTCGTAGTTGCCGGCATAGGCGCGATCGCCCCAGAACGCGAGGTCGGAGTTGACCGCCCCGGTCGCGTTGGGCGACTGGAACACGAGGTCCATCTGGTCCTTGAAGTTGCTGTCGTGCACCGCCGAGGCCGGCGCAGTGAGCGCGAGCATGAACGCGCAGCACACGACGAGCAGCAATCTGCTTGAGCTCATATCTTCACATCCCTCCCATCGCCTGAGGACCGACTCCCGCGCGTCGCGTGCCCGCTACGGGCCGTGGAGCGAGAAGTCTTGCGTCTGCGGGTTGAGGTGCCCGAGCCGGATCGCTCCCGCTAGGCGCCTGTCGCTGAGCCGGAAGACGTTGAGGCCCTTGGTGATCTCCGACTCGTAGATGAAGTTGTTGTAGTAGTAGGACGACCACGCGCCGCCGAGCTCGTTGACGACTGCGCCGGCGGGCGTCGTGACCTGCCCGAGCGGTGGCGGGTCCGACCAGCCGACCGTCACCGGGTTGGCGGGATCGGTGAAGTCGGTGACCCACGTCCCGGCCTGGTAATGGCCTCCGACCGCCACGTAGCGCCCGCTGCGCAGCGGCACGATGTTGAAGTTGTGGATCGTGCAGTTCTCCGCCTCAGACTGCGGCCGCGGAAGCACCCACTGGCCGAGCTTGGCACCCGTGTCGGCGTCGTAGAAGAACATGCTCTTGTCGACGTCCGGGTCGGTCGCCTCGCACTCGGGCGCGGCGCCGCCGCCGGGCTCCCAGCCCGCTACGAGGACCTCGCCGTCCCACGTGAACGTCGCGGAGTGCCAGCGCCCGTTCGTGTCGGCCTGGCCGACGCCCGGTTCGCTGATCGTGAACAGCAGCTGCGGGTCCTCGAGGCTGCCGCCCGGCGTGTCGTTGGCGCCGATGTCCCAGACGTTGATCGTGTCGGCGCTCGCGCAGGCCGCCTTGTTGACGGCGCCGAGGATCACGCCGGCGTCATGGCAGCCGGTGCGGACGGCGGTGGCCGGACCGGCGAGCGGCTCGCGCCGCAGCAGGTGCGATCCCGCCGGGTTGCCGAGCGGCACGGCGATCACGTCCATGAAGTCGCCCAGCGCGTTCTGCGTCGCGACGTCGTTCGTCGTGCCGCAGCCGGCGCTGCTGGAGTTGTTGCTGTAGACGATCAGCTGTCCGGCGGAGACTCCTGCCAGGGTGGCGGTGTGCGAGCCGCACGGAAGCTCGACCGCGGCGACGAGCGCCGGGTCGCGCGGATCGCTCACGTCGAAGACGTGCACGCCCTCCCAGCCGGCCGGCACGATCTGGCCGTCGCAGGTGCGTGCCTCGGGCTTCTTGGAGTTCCACGAGCGCACGAGGATGTTCTGCCACACGACGATGTCGCCCTGGTCGCCGTTGCAGCGCTGGTGGACGATCTCGCGCGGGCTGCCGGGGGCGTTGTGGATGATCCGGAAGCCGTCGTAGTTGCCCTGGTAGGTCAGGTTGCCCCAGAAGGCGAGGTCCGAGCTGACCTGACGCTCCGCGTCGGGCGCACCGAAGAACGTCGCGGGGTGCGGGCTGTGCCCCAGCGCGTGCATGTTCTGCGTGTGCGGGCGCGTCGAATGATCGGCGCCTGCCACGGGCGCGAGAACGCCCATACCCACGATCGCAGCCACGAGGACAGAGACACCGAGCCGGTCCATGACACACACCTCCCGCTGATCACCAGGCCGCGCAGGCCAAGTCTTGTCCCGCGCAGGCGCGAGTGTCCTACTCCGGGCTGCCGCTGTCAATGCCGTTTGCGGCACCGCGCGCGCTCTGCATGACACGATGTCGACGTGCGCGAGACCTCGCTGCGGTCGCGGTGGTGGTGGCCGATGGTGGTCGGCGCCCTCACGCTGATCGGGTGCGGCGGACAGCCGGTGGACGCGCCGCGCGTGACCTCTGATGCCGGGCCCGTCCACGTGCACGGCCTGGGCGTCAACCCCGCCGACGGCGCATTGTTCGTCGCCGCGCACACGGGGCTGTTCCGCGCGCCGCGCGGGCAGCTGCGCGCGCGGCGCGTCGGCGATCGCTTCCAGGACACGATGGGGTTCGCCGTCGTGGGCCCGGACCGCTTCCTCGGGTCGGGCCACCCCGACCTGCGCGAGCGCCTGCCGCCGTTTCTCGGGCTGATCGAGTCGCGCGACGCCGGTCGGACCTGGCGGGCGCTGTCTCTGCAGGGGTCCGTCGACTTCCACGTGCTCGAGGCGCGCGGCAGCCGGGTGTACGGCTACGGCTCGGATTTCGAGTCGCGCGGGGAGCGCTTCCTCGCCAGCCGCGACGGCGGGCGGACGTGGCGCCGGATCGAGCCGCCGGGGCCCCTGCTGTCGCTGGCGATCGCGCCCGGGAACCCCGACGAGCTGATCGCCTC
>DATMJM010000563.1:0-4279 GCA_035553935.1 Solirubrobacteraceae bacterium | reverse complement strand
GTCGTCGGCGATCTCGGCGCCGGTGGCGATCGCGGCGCGCGCCCGCGCGGCGGACCACACCGTCGGGTCGGTCGCCCGTGCGAGCGTCCGCGCGAGCGCGTCGAGATCGGCCGGCCGGCGGACGGTCTCGCCGTCGGGCAGCTCGACGGTCGCCGCGAGATGCGCGACGAGCGCGACCTGCAGGCGCTCGGGGGCGCCGGGGTCCGGCGGCGCGGTCGCCGACGGGGCGCCGCCGGGCAGGCCGACGTCGATGTGCGGGATCACGAAGCGCTCGAGGAAGCCGGGCGGGCGGGCGTCGAGCGCCGGCCGCTCGCCGGCGGGCGCGAGCACCGGCCGCGTCGTCGCGGCGCCGAGCAGGCGGTCGAGCGTGGCGCGGTCGATCTCGCGCACGCGGCGGACGTCGATCGGCGCGCGTGGCGCGCCGGGGTCGGCGGGGCCGATCGGCCCGATCGGGCCGATGCCGCCGGGTCCGCGCGGACCGCCGGGGCCGGCGCGCTCGGCCGCGCGCGCCAGCGTCCCTACGCCGCCCACCGCCGTCCCCGGCAGCGTCAGCACACCGCCGACTACGACGGTCTCCGCGGTCGCGCGCGTGACGCGCGTGGCCGCGTCGATCAGCACGGCGCGGCCGCCGTGCTCCGCGACGACGCCGGTGGCGTTCGCGACGCCGGCCGCCACGCTGCCGAGCACCGCCAGCTCGCGCACGGGCTCGAACGAGGCCGGCAGGGGCCGCGCGCGGACCGCGCCGACGTCGACCGCGGCGTCGGCGTCGGGGCCACCGCTGCCCGCGAGCGCGCCGGCGAGCGCGGCGTCGAGCGCGATCCCAGTCCCCGGCACCTGCACGGGACCCGCCGCGCTCGTCGGCAGCCCTTCGCGGATCGCCGTCGCGACCGCGCCGTCGGGCGGCAGCGGCGGCGGCTCAGGCCGGATCGTGCCGGCGTTGAGCGCCTCGGCGACGGGCGCGCGGCGGTCGAGCGCCGCGCTGCGGCGCGCCGCCATGCTGACCGCCTTGCGGTAGCGAGCGTCGACGAACTCGTCGGGGATCGGGCTGTCGTGCAGCACGCGACCGGCGCTGCACCGCATCGCGCACGCCGGCCTGCATCGCGCCGCCGACCGCCAGCGGCGCGAGGTGGCGGCGGCGCAGCGAGCCGCCGACGGCCGCTGCCAGATCCAGGCCCCGCAGCCGCTCGTTGGCCTCGCCCAGCTGGCCGGCCTGCGACCAGGCGCCGAAGACGAGCTCCTCCTGGTGCTCGCGCACCGCTCGCGCCCCCAGCCCGGCGGCGGCACGCGCCGCCGGGTCGCGGTTGAGCTGCCCGAACCACGGCGGCGGGTCGCCGGCGGCGCCCGCCAGCGCGGCCGAGCCGTAGCGCGGCGCCCGCACCTCCTCCTCGTCGTCGCCGCCGTCCGGTGCGGTGGCGGCGTCGAGCGCCTCGGCAAGGCGGCGCGCGACCGCTGCGTCGAGGCCGCCGAGCGCGCGGCCGGCGGGAACGAGGGCGCCGCCGAGGTCGACGACGGCGCCGGCGGCGGCCGCGATCTCGGGCAGGCCGGGGCCGCCCGCGCCGGCGAACAGCGTCCGCCGGCCGAGCTCGGCCGGCAGCTCGCGCACGGCCAGCCGGCGCGCGAGCGTCTCGAAGTCGCCGGCCGCGCCCGTCGCGAAGCGCCAGTGCAGGTAGACCGGCAGCCGCACCGACGCATCGCCGCGCCGCCACGCCGGCCGCGCGACGGCGCCGCTGCCGCCCGCGCCGAGGCCGCGGCGCGCGCCGAGGTCGAATGCCGGCACGACGCACGCGATGTAGGGCCGCGCCGGCCGCAGCCGCCGCGGGCACAGCAGCCGCGACAGCGCGAGCGCCGGGCTCGAGCGCGCGATCTCCGCGGCGGTCTGCGTCGCGCCGTCCTCCAGCAGCACCTGGGCGTGCGCCCAGGCCCACGACTCGTCGAGGTCGGGCAGCTCCCCGTCGGGCGCCGCCGGCGCCTCGATCCGCAGCACCGGCAGCGGCTGCGCCGGCTCGAGGCTCACGCCGGCGGTCTCCTCGACGACGGCGAGCACGATCCACGGCCGCAGCCGCTGGGAAGCGGGCTCGGCTGCGGCCGGCGTCAGCAGCCACGGCAGCTCGGGCCGGTCGAACTCGATCGCGCAGAACAGGTTTGGCTCGAAGTCCGACGTGCCGTCGCCGGGCACGCGCCGCACGACGTGGCGCGGGTCGATCCCGACCGCGTCGCCGGGCCCGGCGACCTCCAGCCGTGCGTTCGCGGCGGCGGACGGCTCGTCGTTGAGGTGCACGCCGACGTCGAAGGCGCCGCGCGCGGGCAGGTCACCGCCGAGGTCGGGGTCGGCGAGCGCGGCGGCCGCGCGGCTGCGCACCCACGGCAGGAACTCGTAGACAGGATCGCTCATGAGCGCACCTCGTGCGCCTCGACGACCGTGACGGCGCGCGCGCCCGCGAGCTCCTGGCGCGCGCGATGAAACGAGCGCCGCCCCGCGCCGTCGACGGCCGCCAGGTCGTCGCCGACGATCGCGAAGCGCTCGGCGCGCAGCTCGACGCGGCGCTCGGGGGCGTCGTCGAAGACCGCGCCGGCGACCACGCGCTGCGCCGCGGCCGCGCCCCAGAACTGCGCCAGCGGGCCGAGCGGGCCGCGCGGCGGCCGCGGGGATCGGGTCGGCCGCGGTGGTCGACGGGGATGACTATCGTCTCGTAGGCCAGCGGCCGGCGCCGCGCGACGCCCGCTCGGGCGCCGTCCGGGCGGGCGCGCACGCCGGCCGGCAGGCGCTCGAAGCCCGGCTGCGAGAGCATCGCGGCGTCGTCGAGGTCGAGGAACTGCGCCGCCGCGAACTGGTCGCTGACGTCGTCGAGCTCGCCCGCGCCGAACAGCCCGCTGAGGCGCGTGATCGCGAAGCGCCGCTCGCCCGACGGGCGCGCGGCGCCGATGCGATCGAGCTCGAGGCCGAGCGGCAGCAGCCGCTGGCGCACCCCGAGGTCGCCGAGCGGGTGCACGACGACGCTCCCGTCGGCCGCCGGCAGCGGGTCGATCGACACGAGCCGGCGGCCCGCGCTCGGCGTCGCGCCGTTCCAGTTGCGCGCGCTGGACAGCTCGGCGACGAGCAGCGCGCGGGCGTCGACGAGCGCGGCCGGCGCCTCACCGTCGCCGAACGTCTCGTCGAACGGGATGCTCTTCTTGACGAACCAGATCTTGAACGTCGCCTTGCCCGACACGCGGTAGCGCGCCGTGCCCTCCAGGCGGCAGTACAGGTCGACGCCCATGAGCGTCGAGCTGCCGCGCTTGAGCGCCGCCCGCGCGTGGATCTCGGCGACGAACTCGCCGGTGTCCAGCTCGACGATGACGTCGAAGCCGACGCTGGCCTCGAGGCGCAGCCCCAGGCCGCGCGCGACGAGGTCGATTCGCTGGCCGTGCTGCACGGTGCAGGCGGCGACCGCCAGGTACAGCTCGGCCGTCAGGCGCACGTTGCGCTTCTCCAGCCGGAAGCCGGCGCGGTCCAGGCGCGGCACCTCGTGTGCCGGCGGCAGCGGGAACTGCGGATGGAAGCCGCCGATCGACAGCAGGAACGCGGGGTCGTCGTCGACGTGGCGCAGGCGCAGCGCGAGCGATCCGGTGAGCGCGATCCCGAGCACCGTCGAATCGCGCAGGTGCGCGTCGACCGCGAGCTCGAAGCCGTCGGTCCACGACACGACGCCGAGCAGGTCCGCGCGGATCCGCACGAGGTCGAGCGAGCGCGACGGCAGCCCGAGGTCGAGGCTGCCGAGCACGACGAGCTGGTCGTCGTCGGCCGCCGCTCGCCGGCGGCCGAGCACGCCGAGGCGGATCAGCGCGACGTCGTCGCCGCCCCAGGTCAGCAGGAAGAACAGGGCGGCGGTCGTCGCGCCCGGCTCGAGCGGGAAGACCGTGCGCAGCGTCTGGAGGATCCGCGCCGCGTTGCGCACCGGATCGTCGGGGAACATGACGTTCTCGAGGGCGCCTGTGCGCAGGCCCTCGCGCAGCGCCGGCAGGTCGACGCCGTGGTTGGCGCCGATCATGCCGCCGATCCCGGTCAGCGCGAAGCCCCAGCCGAGCTGCCAGCGAAAGCCCTGCACCGACAGCGATGCCAGCAGCGCGCTGCCGGCGCCGGGCACGTTCGTCGTGTAGATGACGAGCGCCTGCAGCGTGAGGTCGACGCGCTTGAGGTCGAGCGTGACCTCGAACGCGCCGGCGTACTCGCCGCGGGCGCGGTCGAGCAGCAGCACCCCGCCGCCCCTGACCGCCCCGGCGTCGATCCGCAGCCCGATGC
>DATMJM010000562.1:0-2986 GCA_035553935.1 Solirubrobacteraceae bacterium | reverse complement strand
CGCCGGCGGCGGCGGCGACGTCCGCGCCGCCGCGCAGGATCTCGCGCAGTACGTCGGCCCCGAGCTGCTCGAGCGGGAACGCGACGACGTTCATCGCCGCCAGCGGCACCCCGCCCATAGCGTAGACGTCCGAGAGCGCGTTCGCAGCCGCGATGCGCCCGAAGTCGTAGGGGTCGTCGACGACCGGCGTGAAGAAGTCGATCGTCATCACGAGGGCGATCTCGTCGGTCAGCTTGAACACCGCTGCGTCGTCGGCCGTGCTGGACCCCACGAGCAGCCGTCGGTCGGCGACGGCGGGCAGACCGCGTACGATCGGCAGTAGCGCCGCGGCCGGCAGCTTGCATCCGCAGCCCGCGCCGTGGGAGAGCGACGTCAGCGCGACGGCTGCATCTGCTGCGCGCGCGCTCACGGCCGTGGGACCTGGGCGGGCATCGGATGGGCGTTGAAGCACAATGTCTGCGGTCGTCGCGCTGTCGAACGGGCGCCAGCCTACCGCGTGGCGCGCCGGCCCTCGCCGCGCCACGCGCGGTCAGCCGCCGACGCCGGCCGCGAGCTGCTCGGCGGTGAGCGTGGAGCGCGCGGCGAGCTCGGCGCGAGCCCCCGAAGAGGATGCGGACGCCGTCGTGGCCGGCGCCGGGCCGAGATCGATGCCGGCCCTTTGGCGGTCGCGGTCCGCACGCGGTATGCCGCCACTCGGCGGTAGGGCGTACCCTGTGTCGTAGACAGCGGAAGAGGAGCCTGGAACGGTGGACGCGGAGGCCCGGACAGGGCTGGTTCGGTTGGTGCACGAGGTGCGCGAGCTCGACGTGGGCGAGCGCACGAGCTATGACGCGGGGCGCCTCACCGTCGGCGAGCAGAGCACGCTCGATCTTCTCCGCGACCCGGCGCTCGCCGAGGTCAGGCTCGGCTGCGCGAGCCCCGGCGACTCCGTGCGCGTAGTGGGTGTCCTGGACGCCGTCCAACCCTGCTCGAAGGGACCCGGCGGGGGCGGAGTGTTCCCCGGGCTGCTCGGTCCCGCGCTACCGGTGGGGCGCGGTGAGACGCACGTGCTGCGCGGCGCGGCCGTGCTGGCCGCCGGCTACCTGCCGCGTGCGCAGGAGGCGATCATCGACATGTCCGGGCCGGCGGCGGCGCTCTCGCCGCTGGGCGCGACCCACAACCTCGTCGTCGAGTTCGCTGCCGCCGACGACGCACCCTGGGAGGACGTCGACGCGGCCCTGCGCCGGGGGCTCGTGAAGGTCGCGGCCCACCTCGCCGAGGCGGCGCTCGACGCCGAGCCCGACGCCGTGGAGGAGCTGCCCGAGCCCGGATCGACATCGAACGGCACGCCGCGCGTGGGCGTCATCCTCAACCTGCAGACCCAGGGCAGGTTCAAGGACGTCTTCGTCTACGGGCGCAGTCTCTCGGGCGGCCTGCCGACCGTCATCTCGCCCGGCGAGCTCGACGACGGGGCGGTCGTCAGCGGCCAGTTCGGCCACCCCGCCCTGAAGAACCCGACGATCCTGCACCAGACGCATCCCGTCATCGCCGCCCTGCGCGCCCGCCCAGACGAGCTGGAGCTGGCGGCGCTCGTGCTGTGCCCCGAGCCCGTCAAACAGGCGGACAAGGAGCTCGTCTCCGCGCACGCCGCGCGCCTGTGCAGGCAACTGCACCTCGACGCGGCGATCGCGACGAAGGAGGGCGGCGGCAACGCCGATGCCGACGTGTCGCTCAAGCTCGATCGCCTCGAGGAGGAGGGGATCACCGCCGTCGGGATCCTCGGCGAGATGGCCGGGCGCGATGGGACCGGCCCGCCGCTCGTGGTCCCGCCGACGAGGGCCACCGCCCTCGTCAGCACCGGCAACTACGACGAGCGGATGACGCTGCCCGCGGCCGACCGGGCGCTGGGCCGCGACCGCATCGCCCTGCTCGACCGACCCTCCACCGACGAGGTGGAGCTCCCCGTTGCCGCCATCTACTGTGCGCAGAGCACCCTGGGCTGGGGCAGGCTCACCTGCGCGGAGCTCAACTGATGAAGATCGTCCACTACGTCAACCAGTTCTTCGCCGGCATGGGCGGGGAGGACTCGGCGGGCACCGGCCCAGCGCTGCGCGACGGCGCCGTCGGGCCCGGGCGCAAGCTGGCCGGCCTGCTGGGCGACGAGCACGAGATCGTCGCCACCGCCATCTGCGGCGACGACTACGCCGCCTCGCACCCCGAGTTCGCCGCCGACCTCGTCGCGCAGGCACGCGAGCGCGGCGCGGAGATGATCATCGCGGGCCCGTCGTTCACGAGCGGGCGCTACGGCATGGCATGCGCGCGGATCGCGACGGCCGCCGGCGAGGCGGGGCTGCCCGCGCTGGCCTGCATGCACCCCGAGAACCCCGGGCTGGGCGAGGCCGCGGGCACCGCCGTCGTCGAAAGCGGCCGGACCGCACGCCAGATGAAGGACTCGCTCGAGCGTTTCGCGGCTGCGGCGCGAAAGGTGGCCGCGGGCGAGGAGCTCACCGCCCAGGACGGGCGCATCGGCCCGGTCGCGCGCACCAACCGCCTGGCGGAGCGCAGCGCGGCGGAGCGCGCCGTCGCCCTCCTGCTCACGCGGCTCGGCGGCGACCGCGACGCCACCGAGATCCCGCTCCCCGACTTCGACAGCGTGACGCCCGCCGCGCCCGTCGCGGACGTCACCGAGGCGCTCGTCGCGCTCGTGACGGAGGGCGGCTTCGTGCCCGTCGGCAACCCCGATCGCCTCGAGTCCGCACGCGCGACAAAGTGGGTGCGCCATTCGCTCGACGGCCTCGACTCGGCCGAGACCGGCAGCTTCGAATCGGTGCACGGCGGTTTCTCCACCCAGTGGGCCAACGCCGATCCCAATCGCATCCTCCCGCTCGACGTCGCCCGCGAAATGGAGCGCGAGGGCGCCATCGGACGGCTGCACGGCGAGTACCTGGGGACGACCGGCAACGGCACGACGGTCGCCGACGCCCGCCGCTTCGGGATGGAGTGGGCC
>DATMJM010000561.1:0-9528 GCA_035553935.1 Solirubrobacteraceae bacterium | reverse complement strand
GTCGCCGCCGACCGGCGGCGACCAGCAGCGTCCGACAACACGACGGACTCCATGACCCCTCCCAGCGTCGATGACGCCCAACCCTCCCCCAAGGCGCGGCGCGGTGGGAGAGGGCGACTGGCGCGAGCCGGTGCACGCCGGTCCGGCACCGCGGTGGTCGGGCCCTGAGCTGTGCCGCGATCGTCGAAGGCCGAACCTGTCGATGACACGTTCCGCGCCGCTGCCACCGCCCGATAAGGGACCTCAAGTCGATGGCGCGTTTGATGAGCCGCTGCCGGGTTGGACGAGGCCGGACTCGTAGGCGACCACGACGGCTTGGACGCGGTCGCGGAGGTTGAGCTTGTGGAGAACGCGCGCGACGTGGGTCTTGACGGTTGCTTCGCCGACGATGAGCTCCGTGGCGATCTCGTGGTTGGAGAGCCCGCGCGCGATGAGCTGCAGGATCTCGAGCTCGCGCGGCGTCAGGTCTGCGAGCGCGTCGGGGTGTGAGCTGGGCGGCGGGCGGCGCGCGAACTGCTCGATCAGCCGCCGCGTAATAGAAGGCGCGAGCAGTGAGTCTCCTTGTGCGACCACTCGCACGCCGTTGATGAGCTGGTCAGCCTGTGTGTCTTTGAGCAGAAATCCGCTTGCACCCGCGCGCAGCGCGTCGTAGACGTACTCGTTGACGTCGAACGTGGTGAGAACCAGGATGCGTGTGATGCCGGCCAGACGGCGCGTCGCCTCAAGCCCGTTCATGCGGGGCATCTGGATGTCCATGAGCACGACGTCCGGGCGCACAAGGCGAGCGCGCTGGACGGCCTCGTAGCCGTCGGCTGCCTCCCCGACGACATCGATGTCGGGCTCGGATTCGAGGATCTTGCGAAAGCCCGTGCGCACGAGCGCCTGGTCGTCGGCGATCAGAACGCGCAGGCTCACGTCGGCAGCCGCGCACGAACGCGAAAGCCGTGTCCGTTGAGAGCACCGCTTTCTATTGTCCCGCCGAAGACCGCTACGCGCTCTCGCATGCCGGCGAGACCGTGTCCACCGACGGCGCCTGGCACAGGCCCCTGCCCGTCGTCTGAGACCTCCAGTTCCATCTCGCCGTCGGCGTAGCGCAGCGTGACACGCGCCTGAGCGGCTCCTGCGTGCTTGAGCACATTGGTCAGCGCCTCCTGGACGATCCGGTAGGCCGTCAGGTCGATCCCCGGAGGCAACGGCCGTTGGCGGCCGACGATCTCCAGCTGGACGGTCAGTCCGGCCTCGCGGAGCTGCGCGAGCAGGCCGTCGAGCTGACCGAGCCCGGCCTGTGGTGTTAGCCCAGCATTGCTGTCCTCGCGCAACATGCCGACGAGACGACGCATCTCGACCAGTGCCTGGCGGCCGGTCGCGTCGACGGCGGCCAGAGCCTCCCGCGCTGAACGCTCCTCGCCCTCGAGGACGCGCTCTGCGGCTTGCGCCTGGACGACCATGACGCTGAGGTGATGCGCAACGACGTCGTGTAGCTCGCGCGCGATCCGCGTTCGCTCCGCCGCCGCCGCTGCCATCGCCTCGACCTCACGCTCTCGTTCGAGCCGAGCGTTTCGGTCGGCGAGCGCCTCCACCTGCATCTGGCGATCGCGCAGCGCGTAGCCCAGCCCCCAACATCCGCCGAGGATGAACCACGCCGGCACCGTGTGATCAAGCGACGTGACCCCGGTCAGCAACTGCGGCAGGTCGTTGATGACGTGCGCGCCGCCGCCCACGAGACCGGCGATCGCCGCCGGCCGCGGCGCGGCGTGCGCGGCGACCGAGTAGAACGCGATCAGCAGCGCAAACCACACCTGCAGCATGCCCTCATCCGCCGCGACCACCCACGCCTGGTGCTCGACCTTCACCTGCAACGTTGCGGCCACGAGCACGACTGAGAACGCCAAGATCGGCCTGGACCGCCGCCACAACAGCGGCACGAACACGAACGCGAGCACTGCGGCGTTCGCGACGCGAGGTCCTGACAGGGCGCCGAACAGCGGACCGACCCAGACCTCGTACTGCGCCGTGGCCAACAGCACGGCGACCGGCACGGCGTCTCGAGCGCGCACCATCAGGCGACCGTACCCCTCCACGCCAAGCCGCGCATCAGCCTCAGGAGTGATCGCGCGGCTCTCAGCTCCACCTTCGGGCGGAGCGCACGATCAGCCGCGCTGACGATGTAGCGCAGGACCGCCGAATCTAGCGTTCGGAG
This sequence comes from Solirubrobacteraceae bacterium, assembly GCA_035553935.1. Lineage (GTDB taxonomy): Bacteria > Actinomycetota > Thermoleophilia > Solirubrobacterales > Solirubrobacteraceae > CADCVQ01. Next base: position 7,328 of record DATMJM010000561.1, on the reverse strand, counting down.
CGTCAATCCGCCGCACCGATCCGGAGGCCGAAATGTCCAGTCACACCACGTCGCGTCTTGGTGCCGTGAGCGGGATCGCCTACGTACTGGGAATCCTCTCGCTCAACAGCGTCGAGAGCGACAGCAACGTCGCACTGGGCGGCGAAGTCATGGCGCTGCTGCTGTTCTTGCCGTTCTTGGCCTACCTGTGCGGTCAGCTGCGCCATGCCGACACGTCCGACGGCTGGCTCCCAGCCACGGCCCTGGTCGCCGGGATCGTCGCGGTCGCGATCAAGCTTGCCGGCGTCCTGCCGGCGATCCTCGTCGAGCAGGGTGAGCTCACCCCCGCGGTCGCCGCGGCCTTCACCCGCTTCGGCGAAGTCTCGTTCATGGTTTCGATGATGCCGCTGGGCATGTTCCTCGCCGCCGTCGCGGCGCTCGTCATACGATCAAGCGCGCTGCCCACGTGGCTCGGCTGGTCGGCAGCCATCATCGCGCCGCTGCTCGTCGCCAACGCGTTCGATCTCGCAGCAGCGTTCGGGCCGGCCTTCATCCTCTTCCTGCTCTGGACGCTGATCACCGCGATCGTCCTCCTTCGGCACGCCGCGGGCGACCGCACGCACGCGATCTCACGACCGGCTCGCGCCACCGCGACGCCATAGGCGCCGCCCCGATGGCCCGCCTTCGGACGGCGCCCGTCACGTCCTCGGGAGCGCTGCCTTCGGCGGAAGCTCTGCGGCGACGTGCTTACGGCTCTCGATCAGGGCGGCACGGGCAGCGTCGATCTCGAGCCGCCCCTGGCGGATGCCGCCCTCGAACGCGAAGGCCAGCCCGACCGCGTCGGTGACCGTCCGCAGGGACAGCGCGCCGCGATTGTCGGCGCACGGCGCGTCGACGACCGCGAGCAGGTCGCCGTCGAGGTCGTGCAGGTGCAGCCGCGGCGACCCTGCCGTGGCGGGCGAGGAGAGGATGACGCCCGCGAGGCCGTGGTCGCCGCGCACGGCGTCCCACTCGGCCAGCGCGCCCCAGAGGATCGCCCGGTCGCCCCGGGGGCGGGCGGCGCGGACGTCGGGCAGCACGGTCCATCGCTCGGCATCGATGCGCACCTCGAGCGCTGAGGACTCGTCGAAGGCGACGCCGCACGACTCGGCGGCGAGGTCCATGACGCACGCCTCGACGTCGCGGCGCATCGGCCGGACGACCCGGACGGCGGCCGCGTCGCCGATGTCGACTGCCGGGATGTCCTCCGGCAGGTAGATCGGGGACGAGGGCCGCTCGAGCCGGTGCGCGATGAGCCCGGCGGCGAAGCGCGCCCGGTCGCGTGCCGCACCGGACTCGCGCTCGGCAAGCGACAGGAGCGGATCGACGGCGTCGGCGCCGCCCACCATGCCCAGGCGCCGGACGACATGCCGCCGCACGCGCGCGTCGGAGGTGTCGAGCCGCCGCAGCAGGGCTGCGGCTGCGTCGGGATGCTCGATGCGGCCCAGCCACTCGGCGGCGAGCGCGCGCAGCTCGGAGGGCCGGTCGGCCTCGGCCAGAAAGGCGTCCAAGTCGCGCAGGCGGTTCGGGTATCCCGACGTCGCGAGCACGACCACCGCGCGCCGCGGACTCATCGCGTCAGTGGTCGCGCATCGTTCGCGCCTGGGACTCGGCGAACCCCTCGCGTTGGGAGCTGCTGCGGTGCATGACGTTGTCGGTGTTGGTCACGTGCTCGAGCCCGAGCCCGTGACCGATCTCGTGCGCGAGGAGCTCGCCGCCGAACGGGGACGGTCCGGTGAACCCGACGACGCAGCCGTCGGCCGCCCGCAGATTCTTGTTGCACGTCCGGTTGGAGTTGATCGTGCAGATGCCGCCGAGGTCGGTCGCGTCGACCTGGTACTGGCGCACCGCGAACACGTCGAGGGCGTGCTCGTGCGGACCGCGCCAGCGCCGCCGCAGCTTGCGGCTGTCCTTCTTGGAGAAGATCGTGTCGAGGCCGTCGGCGTCCGCTCGGGTGATTTGCGAATGGAAGAATCGGCGGATGCCGATGTCGACCGTCGCGTAGAGCTCGCGCGCCCGGAGGTTCGCCCGGTCGATCCGGTCGTCGACGCCCTGCAGGTCCTCGAGCCCGACGCGGATCAAGTCGACGTCGAACGAGTTGCGTTCGAGCAGCTCGCCGTGACGGGCCAGCGAGATCTGCTGCCCGCGCGGGATGCCCGCGCGGAGACCGGAGAGGTCGTGGACCACGCTGAAGTCGCCCTCGATCCCCGAGCACGCCGCCATGTGGCGCAGTGAGGGCACGTCGTCCTATTGAAGGCCCACGACGACGGGGACGTGGCCGCGGCCCGCCGTGAGGCGGCCGAGGGACTTGCCGATGACCGTGCCGAAGGCCCGCCCGGGGGTCGCCGGCCCGCATCGCGTGGCCCGGTGTCGCCGAGGTCGTGACGAGGTCGCCGACCTCGATCGGCCCGTTACCACGATCAGGCCGCACAGCCGCACCCCATATGCGCGATCACCGGCATGACGCATCACCAGCAAGGAGGTGGTCGGCGCTGAGGCAATGTCGCGATCGTCCTGCGTGAGCGCACAGTTGAGAGACAACACTTGCACGCGTTACGCTCGCCGCTGTGAGCTCGGAGAAGCTGGCGGTCTCGCAACGTCGCGTGCGCGACATCGACATCCCGCACGAGCAAGAGCGCGTCACGCTCGCGCTTCGTGTTGCGGCGCCGGCGTGCGTTGTCGTGCGCGCGCGATGATCCCGACGTCCCTGCCCCGGTACGTCACTGCCTTGCTGGCGTGCGCGCTCGCCGCGCTGGGGCTCGCCCCGGCGGCCGCGGCGACTGTCGACGTGCCGTTCGCGGGGCGGATCGCGTTTTCGAGCGTGCGCACCGATCCGCAGGGCCGCGAGTTCGACATCTTCAGCATGAACGCCGACGGGAGCGGACTGCGTCGCCTGACGACGAACCCGGAAACCGATCGTCAGTCGGACTGGTCGCCGGGCGGCAGGCACCTCGCCTACTCGATCGACAAGCCGGGCTCGCCGGTCAACTTCGAGCTCGCGCGGATGACGGCGTTGGGGACCGGCCATCGACAGTTGACGACGACGCCGGAGGGGCAGTCGTCGACGCAGCCCTCGTGGCTGCGCGGCGGTCGCGCGATCCTGTTTCGCCGCAGCGGGCGCGGGCGCGTCAGCTCGATCTGGCAGATGGGGCCGTCCGGCGAGCGGCCGATGGTGCGCTTCGCGCCGCTCCACTCGCCGCTGTATCCGAGCTTCGCGCCGAACGGGCGGCGCGTGCTGTACGCGGCGATCGTGTCGCCCAGCGGCGACACCGACCGCGGGATCTTCACCCAGAACGTCGATGGCAGCGGCATGACGGCGTTGTTCGACGTGCCCGGCGCGATCGACTCTGCGCCGGCGTGGTCGCCCGACGGCGAGCGGATCGCGTTCGAGAGCAACGCGGACGTCGGCGGCGGCAACCCCGAGCGCGACATGGAGGTCTGGGTCATGGACGCCGACGGCGGGTCGGCGATGCAGCTCACGCGCAACGCCGCGCACGACGAGGGCCCGGCGTGGTCGCCCGACGGGCGCCTGCTCGCCTACACGAGCGGCCCCGATGATCGCCACGGCGACATTCACGTCATGACCGCCGGCGGCCGCCACCTGCGTGCGCTGACGGCCGACCCAGGCGCCGACGAATCACCGGACTGGCAGGCGATTCCCGCGCCGCGCAGCGACGCGCGTTGCGGCGACGCGGATCGCGCCGCGCTCGACGTGCGGCGCGCCGGCAGCGGCCTGCGGTGTCGTGACGCGCTCGCGCTGGCGCGCCGCTGGGTCCGTGCAGGTCGCCCGAGGCGCGTGGGCGGATACGCGGCGCGGACGACGGATTTCGGCGGGATCCGGCGCGTGCTGCTGCGTCGCGGGGCCGGCGAGCGGCGCGCGCTCGTGGCGTTCGTCGAGCAGCACGGGGCACGACGCTAGCGCGCGTTGTCACATCCAGCGGCGGGCGTCGGATGACGCCGGCGGACGGCGCATGGACGAAGCGCTCGCGCCCACGCCCGTCGAAGCTGCGCGGCGCCCCGTCCGTTCAACGGCTTCGTCGCGCCGTGCTCGGACGTGCTTGATCTCGCGGCCGAGACGCCGACGACGCCTGACCTTCCCCTCGCCGATCGTCGCGGCGGCGTCGAGCGCCCCGGTTGCGCGGCGCCGTCGGTACCCCGCGATCGTGGCGCGCTGGATCTGCGCCGGCCCGTCCGCCGTCTGCTCGTCGGGCGCAGCTACATCGGTCAAGGCTCGATGAAGCGGAGCGTGGTGCGCCGCTTGACACCCGCCGATCATTGGCTGTACTCTTGTCCTAATGGTTGGTACAAGGGGATACCGAATGACTTCTCGGGCGGCCGCGATGGAGGTCACGCGCGAACGCGTCCTCGAGGCGGCCGCCGACAGCTTCACCGCGCAGTGGTATGACGACGTGACGATGCGTGCCATCGCGGATGCGGCCGGGGTGGCGCTGCAGACGGTCGTCAACCACTTCGGTACCAAGGAGGCGCTGTTCGCGGAGGCGCTCGGGCGCTGGGGCGACAGGATCGAGGCCACGCGCTTCGGGGTCGTGCCGGGAGACCTCGACGCGGCCATCACGACGCTCGTCGACGACTACGAGCGCACCGGCGACGCGGCCCTGCGGATGCTGGCAATCGAGGAGCGCGTGCCGCCGGTCAGGGAGCCGATCGCCCGCGGGCGCGAGGGTCACGAGCGCTGGTGCGAGCGCACCTTCCCGGGCGCCCTTCGCGGCCTGCGCGGCGCCGCGCGCCGACGCCGCCTGGCCCAGCTCGTGGTGGCCACCGATGTCTACACCTGGAAGCTGCTGCGCCGGGACAGGGGATTTGACCGCAGCCAGACCATCACCGCGGTGCGTGAGTTGGTGCGCGCCCTGCACGACCTACCCGAGGAGGCCGGGAGATGACGGAGTTTCTGATGACCACGTGGGACGGCGCCGGCGCGACGCCGCCGCTGATGAGCGTGGCGCGGGCGCTGGTGGCGCGCGGTCACGCGGTGCGCGTGCTCGCCGACCCGGTGCTCGCCGATGAGGTGCGCGCCGCCGGCGCGGAGCACGTCAGCTGGACGCGCGCGCCGCACCGCCGCGAGCGCTCGCTGGCGAGCCTCTTCGTGCGCGACTTCGACGTCGACCCGGCCGAGGGGTTCGCCCGCCTGCGCGACCGGGTCACGGTCGGGCCGGCGGCCGAGTTCGCTGCCGACGTTCGCGAGGAGCTGCGCCGCCGGCCCGCCGCCGCGGTGCTCAGCGAGTTGCTGATCTTCGGGCCGCTGGTGGCGGCGGAGGCGGCGGGCGTGCCGGCGGTGGTGCTCAACCCGACGATCAACGTGGTGCCGGCACCCGGCGTGCCGCCGTTCGGCTTCGGGCTGATGCCGGCGCGCGACGAGGCCGAGCGCGCCGAGCACGAGCAGCTGGCCGCCGGAATGGTGGCGGCCTGGGACGCGGCCCTGCCGGCGCTCAACCGCGCCCGCGCGCAAGAGGGGCTGGCGCCGCTCGAGCACGTGCTCGATCAGGGCCGCTCGGCGGCGCGCGTGCTGGTGATGACCAGCAGCGCATTCGACTTCCCGGCGCCGCTGCCGCCGAACGTCAGGTACGTCGGGCCACGCCTCGACGATCCGTCGTGGACGAACCCGTGGCAGGCGCCGGCCGGCGACGACCCGCTCGTGCTCGTCGCGCTCAGCTCCGACTACCAAGCCCAGGACGACCTGCTGCGGCGCATCGTCGCCGCCCTCGGCGGTCTGCCCGTGCGCGCGGTCGTCACGACCGGCCACGGGATCGACCCGCAGAGCCTGTCGCCGGCGCCCAACGTGCAGCTGCTGCGCACCGCGCCGCACCGCCAGATCCTGCGCCACGCCGCGCTGACGGTCACCCACTGCGGCCACGGCACCACGCTCAAGTCGCTCGCCGCCGGCGTGCCGCTGCTGTGCCTGCCGATGGGCCGCGACCAGTACGACATCGCGGCGCGCGTCGTGCACGCGGGCGCCGGCGTGCGCCTCACGGACGCCGCGCCGCCCGAGCAGATCGCGCGCGCCGTGATGCAGCTGCTCGCCGCGCCCCAGCACCGAGCGGCCGCCCAGCGAATCGCGGCCGCGATCGCCGAGGAGACGGCCGAGGACCTCGCGGCAGCCGAGATCGAGGCGGTCGCGGCGCCGCAGCCGGCACCCGCCGGCGTGTGACCGCGCTCTCACGCCGCGACCCCCGGCCCAGGCCCTCGCGCATCCTGCTCGTCTCAGGCCTTGGACGCTCAGCCGTGTCAACTCCGCGTCGGCTGCACCCTGACGGCGATCACCGCCGGCTGGAGTGCGGCAATTCGCGCATCCCGACACTCTGGCCCAGTCCCGGCGACCGCGCCGGATCGGGCATCAGGGGGTGGTGACTTGCGCGTTGCCGCCGCCGCGGCGCGCGGGCTCGGCGGCTGCCTGCAGGGTCCCGTCGCCGAGGAAGGCGATGCCGGTAGCGGCGCCTATCTCGCCTGTTGGCGCAAGCGCATGGCCGTATCGCGCGGCGAGTTGCTGGCCCTCTGCCGAGGAGATGAAAGCGGGCTCGGCCAGCGTTGTGGCGGTGTTTCGCTGCGTGGCGCGCGGTGCGGCGATTGCGGCGGGCAGCGATCGGTCGAGGTCGACCGTGTCGACGAGCAGTTGCAGGACCGTCGTGATGATCGTCGAGCCGCCGGGCGAGCCGAGCGCGAGGCGCGGGCTGCCGGCGCTCGTGACGATCGTCGGGCTCATCGACGAGCGCGGCCGCTTTCCTGCCTCGACGCGGTTGGGATGCGTCGTGGAGCCGTAGTCGAAGTCCGTCAGCTCATTGTTGAGCAGAAAGCCCCAGCCGGGGACGACCATCCCGTTGCCGCCGGTGGACTCGATCGTGAACGTGTAGGACACGACCGTCCCGCCAGCGTCCGCAGTGGTGATGTGCGTCGTGCTGCCAGCGCGCGTGAGCGTCGCGGCCGCCTCGCCGGACGTGCCCGCCTCGTCGTCGTACGGGCGCGGGTCGCCCGGCGCGAGTGGGCTGCTGCCGGCACGGGACGGATCGATCAGCGCCCGGCGCTCGTCGGCGAAGCCCGACGACAGCAGCCCGCGCAGCGGGACGTCGAAGAAGGCCGGATCGGCCAGCCACGCGCCACGATCGGCGAACGCGACGCGGCTGGCGTCGAAGGACAGGTGCAGGGCGCGCGTACGGTCCCCGGAGAGATCGAAGCCAGACAGCAGATTGAGCGACTCGCCCACAGTCGAGCCGCCGCTGGATGGCGGACCGATGCCCCAGACGTCCAGGCCGCGATAGGAGACGCGCGTCGGCGGACGCTGCAGCGCGCGGTAGCGC